>NZ_JAKUGX010000001.1:0-301535 GCF_022664195.1 Bacillus cereus group sp. BfR-BA-01316 | reverse complement strand
CATTCGCTCGACTTGCATGTATTAGGCACGCCGCCAGCGTTCATCCTGAGCCAGGATCAAACTCTCCAATAAAGTTAGTTTGTCTAGCATCTAAAAATAAAAATTGACGTTCACGTTGTTTGTTTCGTTCAGTTTTCAAAGAACTACTTGGTCGCTCATTTGCGACTTCCTTATGTTAACATCTTCGTTTTTCGATGTCAACTAAGTTTTTCAATTTCTTTTTTGTCGTTTTCTGCGTTTCCGCATCAGCGACGGTTATTAATATATCATGTGAAAAAACGAAATGCAACACCTTTTGAAAACTTTTTTTAAACCAACTACATTTCTTTTTTAATATCATATACTTAAACGAAATATCTCTTTCATTTCTAAGTAATTCCTACATATATTCTATATAAAGTCACTCTGCCAAAAAGCGTTTCTTTCTATATAAAGTGAAACTTTAATCAGTGGGGGGTGTTCATCCCCCACTGATTATTAGTTGAACCAATCGGGCATTTACGGGCAGTTGTCTCCCACCTAACTTTCTCGCATTCGGCGAATTTTGAGGCGAGGGCTTACTGCCCGTTAATGCGGGATAAATGTTTTATTCATATACCATATCATACAAGGAGGAATATACATGGACTACACCGACTTATTAATAAAATTAGGTCTCTCGGCTATTTTAGGATTCGCTATCGGTTTAGAGCGCGAATTAAAACGTAAACCACTCGGTTTAAAAACTTGTTTAGTTATTTCTATTATTAGTTGCCTCCTGACTATTGTTTCTATTAAAGCAGCTTATAACTTACCACATACCGATCATATGAATATGGATCCACTTCGACTTGCCGCTCAAATCGTATCAGGAATCGGCTTTTTAGGTGCCGGTGTAATTTTACGAAGAGGAAACGATAGTATTGCGGGACTAACGACTGCTGCTATGATTTGGGGTGCTTCTGGTATTGGCATTGCCGTTGGAGCCGGCTTCTATATCGAGGCGATTTTCGGGATGTGTTTCCTTATGATTAGTGTAGAACTTATCCCATTAACTATGAAATTCGTCGGCCCTAGATCATTTCGTCAACGTGATATCGCAGTTAAACTCGTTGTACGAAATATGGACAATATCCCCATTGTAATTGAAGAAATAAAAGAGATGGATATAAAGGTTAAAAATATGAAGCTCAAAACATTAGAAAACGGCGCTCACTACTTACATCTTAAATTGTCTATCGATCAAAAAAGACATACTGCCGATGTTTATTATGCTCTTCAGCATCTTGAAAGTGTTCAACAAACTGAAGTGGAGAGTATGTAACATAAAGAAAAACGTAACTACTCAGCCGTACATTTCATTTAGCATTTTGGTAAGGAGTATTATCCCAGCGAAAATACGTACCTTATTGCCTATATATTTTTTCATTTTTCAGCATATAGATTACTGCCATGGAGATAAAAATGGACCTACACCTCGCTACCCTTCTTTGTTTTAAAACTTTGCGCGTGGCAGGAAAAGGCACTGACCGCTCCTATACATAGCCAGTCCATCTCAACCATTTAAAAAAATGCTTTTCTGGCGTTTTTTCATAGGGGGACTGAGTAGTTACAGAAAAACTCTCTTTTTAATTAGAGAGTTTTTCTTTTTTCTATAATGGTAACAATGAATGTAGTCCTGAAAAGTAAGGAGGAATAGGAACTTGAAATCCCGTCCGAATTTAGTAGATACATTTCGTGATTCCATTATTTTTCGTTTAATTTGTTTTATTATTGTACTTACTGCCTTCTCCGGCTTTCTTATACATATATTAGAGCCAGCTCACTTCACCACATGGTTCGACGGGGTTTGGTGGTCAATCGTTACCATTTTCACCGTTGGATACGGCGATTTTGCCCCTCATACAACGATAGGAAAACTTATTGGTATAGGCATTATTTTATTAGGAACTGGATTTTGTTCTTATTATATGGTTCTATTCGCTACCGACATGATTAATAAACAATATATGAAAATTAAAGGAGAAGCAGCTGCTACCTCTAATGGTCATATGATTATCGTTGGCTGGAATGAACGTGCAAAACATGTTGTAAAACAAATGCACATATTACAACCGAACCTTGATATCATTTTAATTGATGAAACACTTTCTTTACTGCCAAAGCCATTTCATCATTTAGAATTTATAAAAGGTTGTCCGCATCACGATCAAACTTTATTAAAAGCTAACATTACAACAGCTCACACTATATTAATAACAGCGGATAAAGAGAAGAACGAAAGCTTAGCAGATACACAGTCCATTTTAAATATTTTAACTGCAAAAGGACTTAATCCAAACATTCACTGCATCGCTGAACTTCTTACTTCTGAACAAATCCAAAATGCAACGAGAGCTGGCGTATCAGAAATTATAGAAGGAAATAAATTAACGAGCTATGTATTTACCGCTTCTCTTTTATTCCCTTCCATTTCAGGTGTACTATTCTCACTTTACGATGAAATCTCTGATAACAAATTACAACTGATGGAGATTTCCCCGTCCTGTATAGGACAATCCTTTGCAAATTGTAGCTATACTCTTTTAAAGCAAAACATTCTCTTACTAGGTGTAAAGCGCGACGAACAATATATGATCAATCCAGTTCATTCTTTCATTCTCATCGAAAGCGACATACTCATTGTTATTCACCATTAAAAAAATGACTTTCTAGTTCTTGTACTAGTACTTTACCAATACTGATATATTTTCTTTTCACGTCTCCATCGGGATCTTTCGGCTCAGCAAATTGATCAAATCCACTCGTTCCAGCTGTTAAAGTATTAACATTATCATCTAGTTCGTCTTGATATACATGCGAAAGAATATACGGCGTTTCAAGACGGACTACTACCTCAGGCACATCTAGTTCTCCATCCACCGCTGTAAATGGTACTCGTAAAAATTGATAGCCATCTTCTTCGTCGATTTTATAATCAAAACATCCTTTATCATAATCCCAATTGCCACCAATACTATATCCAAGTGGTTTCATAACCTCTTCTAACTTATATAACGCATATGTACGTCCTTCTAAATTTGATTGAATCGGAATCAAGCCCATCCCTCCTAGACTTTTCCTTTAGCATACCCATTCTAGTTTGAATATACCGATGTACTTTTCAGTAAAATAATAAAAAGCGATCGGAGACCCGATCGCTTTTTATTATTTTAAACGCTCTTCTAATTCTGCTTTTAACTCTTCAAATCCTGGTTTTCCAAGTAGAGCAAACATATTTTTCTTGTACGCTTCTACTCCTGGTTGGTCAAATGGATTTACGCCTAATAGGTAGCCACTCATCGCACATGCTTTTTCGAAGAAGTATACAAGGTAACCGAATGTGTACTCGTTTAGTTCTGGAATGTTTACGATTAAGTTTGGTACTCCGCCATCGCTATGTGCAAGTAATGTACCTTCGTATGCTTTTGTGTTTACGAAGTCTATAGTTTCACCAGCAAGATAGTTTAATCCATCTAAATCGTTGTCATCTAATTCGATTTTTAGTTCGTGTGTAGATTTACCTACTTTAAGAACTGTTTCGAATAGGTCACGACGGCCTTCTTGAATGTATTGACCTAATGAGTGTAAGTCAGTTGAGAAGTTTGCTGAAGATGGGAAAATACCTTTTTGATCTTTTCCTTCACTTTCACCAAATAACTGTTTCCACCACTCAGAGAAGTAGTGCAGTGCTGGCTCATAGTTAACAAGCATTTCAATTGTTTTCCCTTTATTGTATAGGGCATTACGAACTACTGCGTATTGGTAAGCTGGGTTTTCTTCAAGTTCTGATTTCGCGAAGTCATTATGACCAGCAGCTGCACCTTTCATCATCTCTTCAATGTTTAGGCCACTTACAGCGATTGGTAATAAACCTACTGGTGTTAATACAGAGAAACGACCGCCAACATCATCTGGAATAACGAACGTTTCGTAGCCTTCATTATCAGATAATGTTTTTAAAGCACCGCGCGCTTTATCTGTAGTCGCATAAATACGTTTGCGTGCTTCTTCTTTTCCATACTTTTCTTCTAATAATTTACGGAAAATACGGAATGCGATTGCAGGCTCTGTTGTTGTACCTGATTTGGAAATAACGTTAATAGAAAAGTCTTTACCTTCTAGTACGTCCATTAAATCTTTCATGTAAGTGGAGCTAATGTTTTGTCCAACAAATAGCACTTGTGGAGTTTTACGTTGTTCTTTAGAAAGCGTGTTATAGAAAGAATGGTTTAACATTTCGATTGCTGCGCGTGCTCCTAGGTAAGAACCACCAATACCTACAACAAGTAAAATGTCAGAGTCATTTTTAATTTTTTCTGCGCATTTTTGAATGCGAGCAAATTCTTCTTTATCATATTGAAGCGGAAGCTCTACCCACCCAAGGAAATCGTTCCCAGCTCCAGTTTTTTCGTGGATTGCATGATGTGTTACTTTTACTGCATCACGTAAATAAGTTAGTTCATTTTCACCGATGAAGGATAACGCTTTAGAATAGTCGAACGTTACATGTGTACTCATCTTTTTCCCTCCAATTATGTATATGTATTTCTGTATTCACTTTAGCGAAACTAAAGTTGTAAATCAAGCGATTCAATAATTGTAAACGTAACCATTATTTATTTTTTAGAAAAAGTTCATTTTTTGCATAAAAATTCGCATTTTTCGGTATAGATGTATATACATCATTTTTCGTACATTTTTCATGTATAAAAACAACAAAACTATACCATTCTATAAAGGAGTTAAATTTTCTTATTAACTCCTTGCTTGCTCACGTTTCACATTAAGGGGGACTTTTCATGAGTACTCTACAACGTATCGCATTAGTCTTCACTGTAATCGGCGCTGTTAACTGGGGACTTATTGGGTTCTTCCAGTTTGACTTAGTAGCGGCTATTTTCGGTGGACAGAACTCAGCTCTTGCACGTATTATTTACGGCATCGTTGGTATTTCTGGGCTTATCAATCTCGGCTTACTATTTAAACCATCCGAGAATCTTGGTACTCACCCAGAAACACATGAAATTCAATAGTCAGTATGTCTTTTCGCCTCCGACATACGAATATGATTGCATGCAATCATATTTGCAAAAATATATATCATAAGTCACAGTAAAAGAGGAACGCTCATATGCGTTCCTCTTTTACTTTATTACCTCCGATTCTTCAATCCATTCTGCTAGCTTTTCTCGCAGCGTATTGAACCCTTTATCAGATGGATTCAGTATAAGAACCCTTCCTTGTTTTCTTTTCGCAGCTTTTAACGATAAACTCATTTTCCTGTGCTCTTCATCAATTGAAAGTACCTTTACTTCTACTGTATCTCCGACCTTCAAAAAGTCATGAATGTCTTTTACATAACCATTTGTGATTTCAGATATATGCACAAGTCCTTGTGTTTCTGCATCCAAAGCTACAAATGCACCGTAATCTTGAATTCCAGTTACTTTCCCTGTTACAACCACTCCCGTTGTATATTGTTCTGACATGTGAAACACTCCCATACGTTTACCATTTTCTCTACAATTGTAAATAGCAAAGCAGATGTATTTATTGTTAAATATCCGATTAGTGGTAAGTATCCTAAGTAAAACCCCGAGGATACTCCCACCTTATATTAGTAAATTATACCACTATGATAGAGCTCATTCAAAATCCATGAAAAAATTTCCTATAATACGTATAATTATCCAATATTAGGATAGAATACTAACACATGGCTTTCTAGTATTCCCCCCCTTTTATGGACAAAACGTATTATGTTTTGTCCTTTTTTTATTCTCTATGAACCGTTCCATTCTCTTCATTGCTTCCATAAGTTGCTCAAGCGATGTTGCATATGAACAACGAATAAATCCTTCACCACTCCCGCCAAACACATTTCCAGGAACAACAGCCACTTTTTCTTCTAATAATAACTGTTCTGCAAATTCTGCTGAAGATAGTCCAGTTGAAGCTATAGAAGGGAAGACATAAAATGCCCCGCCTGGCACATGACATGTTAAGCCCATTTCATTGAAAGATGTCGTCATAAAGTTACGACGTTTTTTATAGCTATCTCTCATTCGAATTACTTCATCATTTCCCCCGCGTAATGCTTCAAGCGCTGCAAATTGAGACATCGTCGGTGCACACATCATTGAATACTGGTGGATTTTGAGCATTAATTCTGAAAATTGCACAGGGGCTGCAATCATCCCAAGACGCCATCCCGTCATGGCAAACCCTTTTGAAAACCCTGAAATTAAAATCGTATGGTCACGCATATTTTTAATACTCGCGAAACTCGTATATGCTTCGTCGTATACGAGCTCTGCATAAATTTCATCAGATAACACGATTAAATTATACTTCTCAACAATAACTGCTAGCTTTTCTAATTCGGATTTATTTAACATTGCGCCTGTTGGGTTATTGGGGGAACAAAGTAATATTGCCTTTGTTTTCGTTGTAATAGCTGCTTCAATTTGATTTGGCTGTACTTTAAATTCATCTTCTAATGAAGTCGCTACTGGAACTGGGACCCCGCCCGCTAACGTAACAAGCGGTGCATACGAAACGAAGCTTGGTTCAATAATAAGTATTTCATCATCAGGATTTACAATAGCGCGCATCGCTACATCTAGCGCTTGACTCGCTCCAACTGTAACAATGATTTCATCATTCGGATCATAAGATACTGCAAATTGTTTCTTTAGATACTTTGCTATTTCTTGACGGAGCTCCAATAATCCTGCATTTGCTGTATATGACGTATATCCTTGTTCTAAAGAACGAATACATGCTTGCCTTACATTCCAAGGGGTAACAAAGTCCGGCTCCCCCACTCCAAGTGAAATAACACCTTTCATACTTGCCGCTAAATCAAAAAACTTTCGTATACCGGACGGTTGTAAAGATTCTGCTACTCTAGATAGGTCAAATTGCTTCACGGTGTCACCACAATTCTCTTATCATCATCTGTCTTTTCATAAATAATCCCCTCATGTTTATACTTCTTCAAAATAAAATGAGTTGTCGTTGAAACGACAGATTCAATTGTTGCTAATCTCTCAGAAACAAACATTGCTACTTCTCCCATCGTCTTCCCTTCTAATGTAATGGAAAGGTCATATGTTCCAGACATTAAATAAACGGATTTCACTTCTGAATAGCGATAAATTTGTTCAGCTACTGCATCAAAACCCACACCACGCTTCGGTGTAACTTTCACATCAATCATCGCCGTTAAACCAGTATGTTCTTTCACTTTTGTCCAATCGATATGTGTTACATAGTCCACGATAATCTTTTCACTTTCTAATTTCGCAACCATTTTTTTCGCTTCTTCTACTTCTATATTTAACAACTTCGCTAATGTATCTACAGATAAACGACTATTCTTTTCAAGACAAGCTAATAATTCCAATTCTTTCTCTGTCACCATATAAATCATCCTTCCTTTTAGTTTGTGTCTAAATTATACAAATACTCTTTCCGGTTTGAAAAGAAGATTTTTTTTGAGAATTATGTCAAAATAAAGTGAAACTTTAATCAGTGGGAGGATTCATCCCCACTGATTATTAGCCTTCACCAATCGGGCTTTTACGGGCAACCCGGACTCCCACCTAACCTCTTTGTTTCAGCCGTTTTTGGAGGTGGGGGTCTTACTGCCCCAATGAAACTTTAATCAGTGGGAGCTTCATACCCGCTGATTATTAGCACACACCAATCCGGGTAAAGAGGAAAGGGGATGGAACCGTGAAACCAAAAGTATATATTGCCGAACCAGTTCCAACATTTGTAGAAAACTATTTATCAGAACACTGTGATTTTGAAAAATGGGATCAAGACGAGAAAGTACCTCGTGATGTTCTATTGGAAAAAATAAAAGATAAAGATGGGTTATTAAATTTCGGATCTACTATAAATGAAGAGTTATTGCAGGCTGCTCCTAATTTAAAAGTAGTAAGTAACATTTCTGTTGGCCATGATAACTTTGATTTAAAAGCGATGGAAAAACAAAATGTTATCGGAACAAATACTCCATATGTGTTAGATGATACAGTAGCCGATCTCGTTTTCGCTCTTATGTTATCTGCTGGTCGCCGTGTTTGCGAACTCAATTCCTATGTAAAAAATGGTGAATGGAACGCTGAAATCGGAAAAGAACACTTCGGACTAGATGTACATCATAGTACGATCGGTATTATCGGAATGGGAAGAATTGGAGAAGCTGTCGCAAAACGAGCGAAATTCGGCTTTGATATGAATGTCCTTTACTATAACCGTCGCCGTAAAGAAGAAGCTGAACAAAAATTTGATGCTACATATTGTGATTTACAAACTCTAATCCAACAATCTGATTTTATTATTCTTCTTACTCCATTAACAGATGAAACCTATCATCTTATCGGTGAAAAGGAATTTTCACTAATGAAAGAAACAGCAATTTTCATTAATGCTTCTCGCGGGAAAACAGTAGATGAAATTGCATTAATTCATGCGTTAACAGAAAAGAAAATATTTGCAGCCGGCATCGACACATTTACACAAGAGCCGATTCAAAAAGAGAATCCGCTCTTATCATTACAAAACGTTGTAACTTTACCGCACATCGGATCTGCAACATTAAAAACTCGGCAGCAAATGGCTATGACAGCTGCTGAAAATTTAGTGGCAGGATTACAAGGAAAAACACCACCTAATATTGTGCTTGGGTAATTATAAATACGCGAAAGGCAAGATGACATCGTCATCTTGCCTTTTTTTGTTAACATATTTTTTTCTTGCCTGGAGATGATATGAACAAAAATCAATGGAGTGACAAAAAATGAACCATGAATGCAAATGCCCTTACTTCACTTTTTCCACTCGCGGGACTACTATTCATTACGAATTGTATGAACATAATACTAAAAAAGAGCGACCTACTTTCGTACTCGTTCACGGCTTCCTCTCTTCCTCATTTAGCTATCGACGACTCATTCCTTTACTAACAAAGAAAGGTACAGTAATTGCCCTTGATTTACCACCATTCGGAAAAAGTGATAAATCTCATCTCTTTAAATATTCTTATCACAATTTAGCAGCTATTATTATCGATTTAATCGAACATTTATCTCTCTCGAATATTGTATTAGTTGGTCATTCTATGGGCGGACAAATTTCACTCTTTGTAAACCGTTTACGCCCTGAATTAATTTCAAAGACAATTTTACTATGTAGCTCTAGTTATTTAGCACGCGCAAACTTACCTTTACTGTACTCCTCTTATTTACCGTTCTTCCACTTATACGTGAAGAACTGGATTATTCGAAGGGGCATCATTCATAACTTAATGAATGTCGTTCATGACCATTCATTAATTGACAATGAAATGATGGAAGGCTATGCTGCTCCTTTTTATGATGATCGTATATTCCCTGCTTTAACTCGAATGATAAGAGACCGTGAAGGTGACTTATCTTCAACTGAATTACAAAAAATCGAAACCCCAGTATTACTCATTTGGGGTGAAAAAGATCGCGTCGTCCCTGTACATGTAGGACACCGTCTCCATAAGGACCTACCTAATTCAACTTTCATTTCTTACGAAAATACAGGGCACTTACTCCCTGAAGAAAAGCCCGATCATGTTTATGAAGAAATTATTGCGTTTGCGACGCAATAAAGTGAAGCCTTAAACCGTGGTGGTTCCTATCCCCGTGGATTATTAGCCTTCACCAATCCGGCTTTTACGGGCAGTTTGGTTTCCCTCCTATCTTCTTTGCTTCAACCGAATTTTGAGGCGGGAGTCTTACTGCTCGTTAAAACGGGATAAAGTGAAGCTTTAATCAATCCGAACGAAAATAAACAAAAAGGCTGTCGTAAATTCCGACAGCCTATAATGAACAACTTCCGCCTTCTTTTAGTACGAGTAACTCTACTGCTAATTTTTCGCATTTTTCAAGTGCAGGTACTTCTTCAAAAGACATAAAGTATATATGTTGAATCTTCTTTGCGATGTATTTCGGATCATCAAACACACTTACGACGTTTACAACATCGCTCGCTTCTGTTTCATAAAACTCCGGTCCCATTTGAAACGGATCCCAATTTTTCACAACCTCAATCATTTTGTCATATGCACCCATCTGCTTCCCGCCTTTTCACTTTTTAATGCTTTTCTTTATCGTATCACATCAGCTATTCTATAAGAAGAGTGAGAATTTTCATAACTTAACAGTTTGACAGAAGAAAGGAGCAAACATATGCAACTATTTCATAAAACGGTAAATCGTCGCGGAACACATAGTACAAAATGGGATACATATAAAAATGAAGAGCTCATCCACGCTTGGATTGCCGATATGGATTTTGAAGTACCAAAACCAATTCAAACTGCATTACAAAAACGCACAGAACATCCTATTTTCGGCTATACACTTCCTCCTGAAAATATTGGGGATATCATTTGTAATTGGACGAAAAGCCAATACAATTGGGAAATACAAAAAGAATGGATTGTATTTAGCGCAGGTATCGTTCCAGCTCTTAGTACGAGCATACAAGCTATAACGAAAGAAGGAGAAGCCGTACTCGTACAACCTCCTATTTATCCACCATTTTTTGAAATGATCAAAACAAATAATAGACAATTATGTGAGAGTCCCTTGTTTAAACAAAATGGCATATATAAGATAGACTTCGAGCATCTAGAAACTCAATTTAAACAGGGTGTAAAACTAATGCTTCTTTGCAGCCCTCACAATCCTATCGGACGCATTTGGACAAAAGAGGAGCTAACAAAACTCGGCACGTTATGTACGCAATATAATGTAACCGTTGTCGCGGATGAAATTCACGCCGATATTATTTATAGAGACCATACTCATACACCGTTTGCTTCTTTATCTGAAGAATTAGCAGCACGCACTATTACTTGTATGGCTCCAAGCAAAACATTTAATATCGCTGGATTACAAGCATCGATCATTATTATTCCGAATGAAAATCTCCGTAATGCCTTTATGTCTATCCAATATAGACAAGGATTCCACGGATTAAATACATTTGCTTATACAGCAATGCAAAGTGCCTATACAGAATGTAATGATTGGCTAAATGAAATTCGATTGTACGTTGAAGATAACGCTCAATTTGCTTGTGAGTATATTCAAAATCACATACCAGCTCTTTCTGTAATTAAACCAGAAGGTAGTTTTTTACTGTGGATTGATTGTTCCCACTTGGACCTTTCTCAAGATGAACGAACAGCATTGCTTGAAGAGAAAGGTAAAATCATCGTTGAGCCTGGTGAGAAATACGGAACAGGTGGAGAAGCCCATATCCGAATTAACATTGGCTGTCCTAAATCTGTTTTAGAAGAAATTTTAAACAGACTACACCATACATTCTCATAATAAAAAAGGAGGCTGTCCCAAAATAATTTTGGGACAGCCTCCTTTTTTTCGATAAATCGATATAATTCCACTTACTATCATGCGGTTTTACAACAAAATCTACTATTCACGGTAGCTTCTATTTTTTCTTCATATCCGACACTTTTTTTACGATAACACCGCAAGCAATTCGGCCACCAGATTTACCCGTTGGTTGTGTCATACCATCATCAGCGTTTTCTGTAATAATAATAGACGCTCCATCTTTTCTATGAATCGTCGTTTTTCCTTCTTCAAGCGTTATATGCGGAGCATCGATTTCTGCTTTAATCTTTCCCGAACCGTCTGCCACTATATTCGGTAAATCACCATTTTCCGCACCTTTCGGATTCAAGAGCCCATGTTCTTTATTATCCGGATTAAAATGATTCCCAGATGATTCGAAACGAGGCGCTTTACATTCTCCGATTTCATGCACATGTATCCCGTGCGTTCCTGGTGTAAAGCCCTCCGCTTTAATCTTAATTTTCACTCCACTTGTTTGCTGAACTACTTTTGCAGTCCCAACTTCATCACCTGAAGCATTATGTAATTTCACATCAATTTCTTTCGGCTTCCCTTGGTCACAACCCGCCATTAGAAATAATAAACAACAACTGAAAAAAAGCTGTCTCTTCATTCAATTCCCTCCAAAATACTTTCTGCCCTTAGATTGTCCGAGCATAGAAGGAAACATACAGAAATGAACTACTGTTTCTTTTCAGCTAAAAGCTTTTCTTCTACTTTCTGTAATCGCTCTGCTTCTCGTTTTGATACACGAATAAACATACGCCACGTAGCAACCGCACCGATGATAAATAGAACGCAAACAATACCTGGAATAATATACTCCGTTTTATCTTCAGGAAAATATAAAGGCATCATATAGAACACTCCTTATCAGGGAATTTATGAAAATAATTAACATCAGAATTTTCTGTTATATCATTTTAAATTATAGTTGAAGCCTGTCATATTCTCAAGGACATTCAAAAATCAACTGATTTCTTTGACTCCTTCTTATACTTTCCTTACTATAAACTTGAGGTGAAAAATATGAGAGAAACATTTGAAATTGGTGAAATCGTTACTGGTATTTATAAAACTGGAAAATACATCGGCGAAATTACAAATAGCCGTCCTGGCAGTTACGTCGTAAAAGTATTAGCTGTTTTAAAACATCCAGTGCAAGGTGATTTACATAATGTAAAACAAGCTGACGTACCATTCTTCCATGAAAGACGCGCTTTAGCTTTTCGTGAACAGACGAACATTCCAGAGCAAATGGTGAAGAAATATGAAGGAGAAATTCCGGATTATACAGAGTCACTAAAATTAGCATTAGAAACTCAAATGAATTCATTTTCTGAAGATGATTCACCTTTTGCGGGGCGTAGTCTAGAAACACTTCAGCACTTGAAGCAAGATTACAAACTTTAAAAAAACAAAACGACCAAATTACATGTTTTGCAATTTGGTCGTTACTGTGTACTCACTTTCTTTAACACTTTCGAAAAATCAACAAGTTCCCCTAATGTCGGAGGTGCTGGTTTGACTAAATACTCTTTATCTTTTTCTACTAACTTAAAAATATTATATGTCGTCATCGCATCATCAAGCGCACAATGATGCTTTCCTGTTCCTGCTTTTCCATATGCCTCAATTGCTTTCCACAGCCCTGTTTGATTTCTCTCTCCAAAAAACTTCTTATACTCAAGCGATAAATCACGACACTGTCCAAAGAATGGAAACTCTACTCCCGCCATTTCGCAGTTTTGCTTTAAGACTTTCATATCCATATTTCCCCACGTTACAATTGTCGGTTTACACCTCTTTTCATATTCTCCAAGTTTCTCAACAAGTTCATGAAAAAAAATTCCTTTGTCCACTACTTCCTGTTTAATTCCTAAAAATTTTTTACATCGATCCGTTAAAGACGGAAATGTTTTCGGTCTAACATGCGATGAATACGTATCTTCCACCTTACAACCAACAACTGAAACGAGTCCGACCTCAATAATTTCTGGGAAAAAACCTTTTGGCTTTTTTCTATGCTGGGGCATCGTAAACTCAAAGTCTAAAAACAAAAATCGTTGTTCATCCATACGATCCCTTCCTTATCATTTTTGTCATTCCTTTCTATTTGACACTCCTACACGAACAAGCTCGAATGCTAATTTCATTTTAAATATTCAGATTGGATGTATCTTATATATATGTCAAATACCCGCAAATATTTTTAAAAATAAGAAAAAATGAGCTATGCAGAAAATATGACAAAATACCCCCTTTCATTTACATCTGCCATTTTTCTACTTTATAATGACGTTATGTGTGTTTCTTCTAGAACATTTTTGACACACTAAGAAGAGAAAAGAAAAGGAAACGAAAGGAGATGAGAGTTTTGCACGAGACAACGCAAGAGCTCGCAAACTGGCAGTATTATTTTGCTATCGCAGTCTTTTTAATTACATATGCCATTATTATTTCTGAAAAAATTAATCGCGCTGTCATCGCACTTCTTGGTGCAGCACTCATGGTAATTGTGGGTGTCGTCGACTTACACAACGCATTTACGAAACATATTGAATGGGGAACAATTACGCTACTCATCGGTATGATGATCCTAGTGAACATTACAAGTAAGTCTGGGGTATTCCAATACGTTGCCATTAAAGCAGCTAAACAAGCACAAGGAAATCCAATTAAAATTTTAATTTCACTTTCCTTACTTACCGCGCTTGGCTCCGCATTTTTAGATAACGTTACAACAGTACTTCTTGTTGTTCCAGTTACTTTATCTATTACGCGCATCTTGCAAGTAAATCCTGTTCCATATTTACTTTCTGAAATTATTTTTTCAAATATCGGAGGAACAGCAACACTAATTGGTGATCCACCAAATATTATGATTGGTTCTGCAAATAAGCATTTAGATTTCAATGCTTTCTTATTCAACTTAGCACCTATCGTAATCATCATTATTGCTGTTACAGCAACAATTCTTTACTTCATATACCGTAAGCAATTAATTGCTGATCCTGTACAAATTAAAAAGTTAATGAGCTTAGATGAAAAACAATACATTAAAGATCCAGTATTAATGAAGAAATCTTTAACCGTACTTGGATTTACTATTTTAGGTTTCATGACTCATTCTATTTTCCATATTGATGCAGCTATCATCGCTTTAACTGGAGCTACTGTCCTTATGTTAATTGGTGTGAAAGAACATGAAATTGAAGAGGTATTCGCAAGTGTAGAGTGGGTAACAATTTTCTTCTTCGCGGGACTATTCGTACTCGTTGGAGGACTTATCGATATCGGGCTTATCAAAATGTTAGCTCAAAAAGTAGTTGGAATAACAGGCGGAGATATTTCTCACGCATCTATCCTTATTCTATGGGTATCTGGTATCGCCTCTGCAACAATTGATAACATTCCATTCGTTGCAACAATGATCCCACTTATTAACGATATGGCAGTTGGGCTAGGTTTATCACCTTCTGACGCACAAATCGACGTACTATGGTGGGCATTAGCATTAGGTGCTTGCTTAGGTGGAAACGGAACATTAATCGGGGCTTCCGCTAACGTAATCGTAGCCGGAATCGCAAGTCGTGAAGGACATAAATTCAGCTACATGGAATTCCTTAAAGTCGGCTTCCCAATTATGATCGTTTCATTAATCATTTCTCACATTTACATTTACTTACGTTACCTTATGTAGTAGAAAAAGCGCCCTGCTTAGCAGGGCGCTTTTTTATGTCTCATTCAGTACCGATTTTTGGAAAAGTTACTCGTTATACCTCATCGGCTCATTTCGAATAATGAATAAATGAATCGGCAAGAAAACCGAAAATGTGATTACATGAATAATCGTAAATAATATCGCATTCGTTCCATATCTGTCCAAAATAGCGTAAATGAGATAAATAGACAGCACAATCGACACAGCCGCTGCTAGCAGACTTATAATTGGTACATAATTAAAAATAAAGCATGCGACATATATACCGAATACTTTCCACCCTGCTTCTTCTTTCAAGAAATCCGGCAATTTATCTTTCGCTAAGTCACCCCATGTCTTACTATTTATAAAAGGAATAAACGCAAGAACGCCATCTGTTGCACCATCATTTTTCGCCATCGTATAAAGTGCAAAAGCCGTTAACAAATACGAAATAATGGCCCAAATTAATATAACAAGAATAAATGCAAAACTAAGAGCAAAGAAACCTGCTAGTACGCCTTGATCTTCCATCTTATCCTCTCCTCTCTCTTCTCAACATATTTCATTACAGTGCAAGTTATGTTTTAAAATTCAACCAAACTCTTTGTATAATAAGAGAGGAAAGATAATAAGAGAGGAGCACATACCTATGCATCCATTTGTAAAGGCATTACAAGAGCATTTTACAGCTCATCAAAATCCCGAAAAAGCAGAACCGATGGCACGTTATATGAAAAATCACTTCCCGTTTCTCGGCATTCAAACTCCCGAGAGAAGACAATTATTGAAAGACGTCATTCAAATACATACTCTCCCAGATAAAAAGGACTTCCAAATCATCATACGTGAGCTTTGGGACTTACCAGAACGTGAATTTCAAGCGGCTGCACTCGATATCATGCAAAAATATAAAAAACACATAAACGAAACTCATATCCCATTTCTAGAAGAACTTATTGTCACAAAATCTTGGTGGGACTCTGTTGATAGCATCGTCCCTACATTTTTAGGTGCTATCTTTTTAAAACATCCAGAATTAATTTCTGCATATATTCCAAAGTGGATTGCATCAGAAAACATATGGTTACAACGTGCCGCTATTTTATTCCAGCTGAAATATAAACAAAAAATGGATGAAGAACTCCTTTTCTGGATTATCGGACAACTACATTCCTCAAAAGAATTTTTCATTCAAAAAGCAATCGGCTGGGTCCTTCGCGAATATGCAAAAACAAAGCCAGATGTAGTTTGGGAATACGTTCAAACTAACGAGCTCGCTCCATTAAGTAAACGCGAAGCAATTAAGCACATTAAGCAAAATTACGGAATAAATAACGAAAAAATAGGCGAGACTCTATCATAGATAGGCACGCTCCTCTATTGTGATTTAAAAAAGAACGTGTTAGAATATGTTCATTATTATTAATATAAGTAGCGATGACGGACTTATAAGTACTTGCACAAAAAGCGATTCAGGGATAGTGAAAGCCTGAAGCCGCAAGGAAACGGCAGTCTCGAGCAATACGTGATGAAAGTGGATGTGCGAAATGCACATCAACTAGGGTGGAACCGCGGGTATATACAAGCTCGTCCCTAGGCATGATTGCCTAGGGACGAGCTTTTTTGTGCTTAATTTAAAAGCGCAAGCGGCTCGCTCAGAATGTGAGGGGGATGGAGCTTCTGACATAGAGGCGCTTTTGGCCTCGGCGGAAGAAGCGAAGCCACCGAACATTTTAGCCGCTGGAGCTAGCGGAGATGCCTCGTTTCCAAATTACCCATCACGTCATCGCAAATACGTTAACTTTCAAAAGGAGGATTTTATTATGTATTCAATGGAACAAGTTGTAAACTTAGCGAAACATCGCGGTTTCGTTTTCCCTGGTTCTGAAATTTACGGTGGTCTTGCAAACACTTGGGATTACGGTCCACTTGGAATCGAATTAAAAAATAACGTTAAAAGAGCTTGGTGGAAAAAATTCATTCAAGAATCTCCATACAACGTTGGTTTAGATGCTGCTATTTTAATGAATCCAAAAGCTTGGATCGCTTCTGGTCACGTTGGTAACTTTAACGATCCAATGATCGACTGTAAAAAATGTAAAGCTCGTCACCGTGCTGACAAATTAATTGAAGATGCATTAGATGCAAAAGGCATCGAAATGGTCGTTGACGGTCTTACTTTCGACCAAATGGCTGATTTAATGAAAGAACATGAAGTAAAATGCCCAGATTGTGGTAGTCAAGAATTCACAGAAATTCGTCAGTTCAACTTAATGTTCAAAACATTCCAAGGTGTTACAGAGTCTAGCACAAACGAAATCTTCCTTCGTCCTGAAACAGCACAAGGTATTTTCGTAAACTTTAAAAACGTACAACGCTCTATGCGTAAGAAACTTCCATTTGGTATTGGCCAAATCGGTAAAAGTTTCCGTAACGAAATTACACCAGGTAACTTCACATTCCGTACACGTGAATTCGAACAAATGGAACTTGAATTCTTCTGTAAACCTGGTGAAGATTTAGAGTGGTTCGCATTCTGGCGTGAAACTTGTAAAAACTGGTTACTTTCACTTGGTATGACTGAAGAAAGCATGCGTCTTCGTGACCACGGTGAAGAAGAATTATCTCACTACAGTAACGCAACAACTGATATTGAGTTCAAATTCCCATTCGGTTGGGGCGAACTTTGGGGCGTAGCATCTCGTACAGACTTCGATTTAAAACGTCACATGGAACACTCTAACGAAGACTTTAACTATATTGATCCACAAACGAATGAGCGTTACGTGCCATACTGTATCGAGCCATCTCTAGGTGCAGACCGTGTAACATTAGCATTCTTATGTGATGCATATGAAGAAGAGCAATTAGAAAACGATTCTCGTACAGTTCTTCGTTTCCACCCTGCTTTAGCACCATACAAAGCAGCGATCTTACCATTATCTAAAAAGCTATCTGAAGGTGCTACTGAAGTATTCGCAGAACTAGCTAAAGACTTCGTGGTAGACTTTGACGAAACTGGTTCTATCGGTAAACGTTACCGTCGTCAAGACGAAATCGGTACACCATTCTGTATCACATACGACTTCGACTCAGTTGAAGACAAAGCTGTTACAGTACGTGACCGTGACACAATGGAACAAGTTCGTATGCCAATTAGCGAATTAAAAGGTTTCTTAGAGAAGAAAATCCAGTTCTAATTATAAAGTGAAACTTTAATCAGTGGGGGTTTTGTTCATCCCCCACTGATTATTAGTTGAACCAATCGGGCGTTTACGGGCAGTTGATCTCCCACCTAACTTCTTTGCTCAAGCCGAATTTTGAGGTGGGAGTTTTACTGCCCGTTAACGCGGGATAAAAAAAGAGGCAGCTCATAAGAGCCGCCTCTTTTCTATTTTTCACGTTTTTCTTTAATTGCTACTGTACATCTTGATATGCATAGTAAATCATCATTTTCATCAATGATGCGAATATCCCAAACCATTGTCGATTGTCCTCTATGTATCGGTGTTCCGATTGCTGTTACAATTCCATCTTGCTTTGAGCGAATATGATTTGCATTAATTTCTAATCCAAAACAAATACATTTCTCTTGATCAATTAAATTGTATGAACCAACGCTTGCCACAGTTTCTGCTAATGCAACAGATGCACCGCCATGTAAAAATCCAAACGGCTGATGCGTACGTTCATCAACAGGCATTGTAGCAACCACCTTATCCTCTGTCATTTCTAACAACTCAATTCCAAGCGAATCCATTAAAGTTTTTGACATATCGTTTTCAACCTCTCTCACTTCAAATTAAATGTATAATTTTACCTATTTAATTTCAAACTACCTATAACACTTATATAAGGAGGTTTCACCTAAATGAAACAGAAATTTTGTATACTACTGCTTATGTTCTCCTTGCTCACTATTGTACCAAATTGTGCAATAGCAGCCAAAGCATCCAACCTGACAATCAATGTTAAGACTGTAACGCAAAAAGGTAAGAAACCTTATATAGAATATCAAATTAATAGGCCTTCCTTTCACAACTTTTCTGATTCGAAATTTCAAAATAAGCTGAATTCCTATTACAAAAACTCTACTGCTAAATTTAAAAGTAAATTAGAAAAAGAAGCGAATAAATATTATAAAGAAACAGAAGGATCTAGCACACCTTTTCATCCATACGTTGCAAATGTTGACTATAAAGTAGCTTTAAACAAACCACCTTTCCTAAGTCTATATGTGAATTACTATCAATATACAGGCGGAGCGCACGGACTTTATACGTGGAAGGCAAATACATTTGATTTAAACGAAAAAAAATTATTACACTTAGACGATTTATTTCAACAAGAGGATAAATATAAAGAAATAATTCGCACAGAGATTGTAAGACAAATTGAACAAAATGAAAGCATTTATTTTCCTGATGCAGTCGAAAAAGTAACGAGCACAAAAAATTTTCACTATTTTTTAGAACCGGATAATCTTGTGATTTATTTCCCTTTATATGAAATTGCTCCTTATTCAAGCGGAATCCCGCAATTTCGTATTCCATACACATTGCTTAGAGACTATTTAAAGCCTTCTTATCAAAATATTTTGATTGACAACAAGTAAATATTTTCGCTACGATAATGTTAACCAAAGCGCAACAGGAGGTTAACATTATGAAAAGATTTCATGTTCTAGATTTAGCATTAGCTGCCATGTTCGTCGCTCTTATGGCCATTGGTGCAAATATTGTATCTTGGGCACCATTCCTACAAATAGCGGGCGTTCCATTGTCTATGCAACCATTTTTCGCAATTTTAGCAGGCCTTCTTCTTGGAAGTAGACTTGGGGCATTATCAATGACTGTTTACATGCTTGTTGGAGTAGCAGGTGCGCCAATCTTCGCTAACTTCAAAGCTGGATTTGGAGCACTTTTAGATCCTACTGGTGGTTTTATTATCGCATTTATTATCGTTGCTTACGTATCAGGAAAACTAGTAGAACAAAAAGAACGACCAACATTCAGCACCTTTGCAATTGCTTCTTTCGTCGGAATCATTTTAACGTATATTATCGGTACTACTTATATGTACGGGGCAGTCAATATTTTCATGGGTGGTAATATGAGTTATAAAGCTGCTTGGATGATTATGATGTGGTTTGCAGTAAAGGATATTGCGTTTACAATTATCGGCGCTATTATCGCACCTCGCATATACTATGCTGTACGTCGTTCCGCTTATCAGCATTCTCATTCGACGATTTCATAATAAAAAAGAGTTATTTCAGTATACTGGAATAACTCTTTTTTTATTTTCGACAACATCCGACACAGATTAGAAATAAATTTTGCTATGCTAGTTCGGTAAATATTACATTTTATACATCTAATAAAAACAATTTTCGGAGGAAAATCAGTGAAACTATCAAAAAACACACTTATTAAAATAGGTGTAGGAGTACTTTCTTTACTCTTTATAATAAGTATAATTAGCGGTTATACATTATATGGAAATAGCGAATTAGGAATGAAATATGCGCTTGGAAATGGTCTAGCATTTTTCTTTTTAATTCTTGCTATAATTAGTTTATGCGCGACTTTAATCTTTATTGTCATCGGGTTCATTAAAAAAATCCGAAAAGTACCAGCAAAAAGAACCTTTATAACATCAATAATACTATTTCTTACATCAGTTATATCAATCATTGTTCTTCTCTTTACTATATCATCAGTAACGAATATGGAGGAAGAATATCAGGCTATTCAAGCTCAAAAGAAAAAAGAAACTGATTACTTAAAAGCTGCAGCATCTTTTTATAACAAAATAGAGACTTTCGAATACTCTGCGTCATATGTGTTATCCGAGTATTCAACTACATGGTCAAACGCAATAGATAGTCGAAATGATTTCAATACTGCACTTAGATCTAAGAAAAAAGAAATTGATGGAATGGTTGTAGCTGTAGATGTATTTTATAACAGCATGGGAAAAGATTTAAGGTTAGTCTCTGAGGCTGCAAAAGAACAGCCAAATAAGTATAAAGAAATCTATGAAGAATATAAAAAAATCTATGGTATTGTAACTGCACTTAATGAACAAGCTCAATCTCCAAGTGGTAGTTTGATTTCATTTAATCAAAATGTTAATGCATTAATTCAGGAATACAAAAAAGCAGCTGGAAATATTAATATCGCTATTACTGATGATATTAAATCAAAAGCTAATGAACTGAAACCCACCGATTAAAACTTAAGTTCTAATTAAAGACACTCTCTCCAGAGTGTCTTTTTCACAAAAAAATCCCTTGTTAGATTAAGCAGTAAATTACATATCTCTACTGCCAATCCAACAAGGGATTATGCCACAAAATGAAAACCTATATATTAAGACTCTTGCTTCATTTGCTCTTCTAAAATTTTCTTCATCATTACTAGCATATCATCACGTAATTCTTCGTGCTGCAATGCCATTTCAATTGTTGTTTGAACAAATCCTAATTTTTCACCAACGTCATAACGCTTTCCTTCGAAATCATATGCAAATACACGTTGAATTTCATTTAAGTTTTGAATTGCATCCGTTAACTGAATTTCGCCACCCGCTCCAACTTGTTGCTGTTCCAAGAACATAAAGATTTCAGGAGTTAAAATGTAACGTCCCATAATCGCTAAGTTTGAAGGCGCAGTACCTTGCGTTGGTTTTTCAACGAAATTACGAACTTGATAACGACGTCCCTCTTGCTCTAACGGATCAATAATTCCATAGCGATGTGTTTCTGCTTCAGGAACAGTTTGTACACCAATAACAGAAGAAAGTGTTTTGTCATACTCGTCCATTAATTGACGTAAACATGGTTTTCCAGCTTGAACGATATCATCGCCTAATAATACTGCAAACGGCTCATCACCAATGAATTTACGCGCGCACCAAACAGCATGTCCTAATCCTTTTGGTTCTTTTTGACGAATGTAATGGATATCTACCATTTTAGAAGAAGCTTGTACTTTTTCAAGTAACTCATACTTTTTCTTCTCTAATAAGTTTTGCTCTAATTCAAATGCGTTATCAAAATGATCTTCGATAGAGCGCTTTCCTTTACCAGTAACGATAATAATATCTTCGATGCCTGATTTTACTGCTTCTTCTACGATGTATTGAATTGTTGGTTTATCTACAATTGGAAGCATTTCTTTTGGCATTGCTTTCGTTGCTGGTAAAAAGCGTGTTCCTAATCCCGCTGCCGGGATAATTGCTTTTCTCACTTTTTTCATGACAAATACCCTCGCTTTTCATTTTAATTCTCTTAGTAAAGTGCAAATTTATAACATTAGCTCGTAATAATCCTCTACATCAAACAAAACTACAAGAAAAGAGGAGGCCGTTCTCCGTTCTCCCCTTTTCCTATCTGTAGCACTCTATTCTATTATAAACGATTCATAATATCTTCTTTAATAGTAAGTAACTTTTGTTCACTATTTTGTAAGGAATCATCTTGTACACCAAAGTAGAATTTAATTTTTGGCTCTGTTCCAGATGGACGTAAGCAGAACCAAGAACCATCTTCTAATTGATATTTTAACACATTTGATTTCGGTAAGTGAATCTCTTCCTTATTTCCATCTTGTAACGTTGTAATGATGCTTTCCTTATAATCCTCAACTGCAACGACTGTTAAACCAGCTACTTCTTTCGGAGGATTTTCACGGAATGTTGCCATCATCTTTTGAATCTGTTCGGCACCATCTTTTCCTTTTAACGTTAACGATACAAGGTCCTCACGGAAGAAACCGTACTTCTTAAATACTTCTAACAGACCATCATATAACGTTTTACCTTGTGATTTGTAGTACGCAGCTACTTCACATGCAAATAGGACTGATTGCACCGCATCTTTATCACGGCAGAATGGACGGATTAAATAACCATAGCTTTCCTCATAACCGAATTGGAATTCATATTGTCCGCTTTCTTCATACTGTTTAATTTTTTCACCGATAAATTTAAATCCAGTTAACGTATCAACTGTATCTAAACCGTATGCTTTTGCGATTGTACGGCCGATTTCAGACGTTACGATTGTTTTTAAAACAACACCGTTTTCTGGAAGCATTCCGTTTTCCTTCTTTTGTGATAATAAGTAATCAAGCATTAACGCACCTGTTTGGTTACCAGTTAACACTTGGAACTCACCATCATGATTGCGAACTGCTACACCTAGACGGTCTGCATCAGGATCTGTTGCGATTAACACATCAGCGCCTACTTTTTCACCGTCGCGAATTGCATACTCAAACGCTGCATGCTCTTCTGGATTTGGTGATTTTACTGTAGAGAAGTTTGGATCTGGTAACTCTTGCTCTTTTACAACTGTTACATCTGTAAATCCAACTTCTTCTAAACCACGGCGTACCGAAATATTTGATGTTCCATGTAATGGTGTAAAGACGATTTTCAAATCTTTTCCTACTTCTTTCACCATCTCTTTATTAATAATGACATTGTTCAATTCTGCCGCATATGCATCATCTACTTCTTGTCCAATTATATGTAATAAACCGTCAGCTTTTAATTGCTCAACATCAGCAACTTCAACTGTTAATTCATCTTTTACTGCATTTACGTAGCTAATTAACTCATCAGCTTCTTTTGGAGGCAACTGGCCGCCATCTTCACCATATACTTTATAACCGTTATATTCGGGCGGATTATGGCTTGCCGTAAGAACGATTCCACTTGCTGTATGTAAATGACGAACTGCGAAAGAAAGCACTGGTGTTGGACGTAAGCTTTCAAATACATATGTTGTAATACCATGTGCACCAAGTGTAGCAGCTACTTCCATTGCGAATTCAGGTGATTTATGACGAGAATCATACGCGACAACAACACCACGTTTTTTCGCTTCTTCACCTAATTTTTCAATAAACCTAGCTAATCCTTTTGTTGCTTTACGAACTGTATATACGTTTAAACGGTTCGTACCAGCACCAAGTTCACCACGCATACCACCTGTGCCGAACTCTAGATTTTTATAAAAGCTATCCTCGATTTTCTTCTCATCTTGCTTCATGTTTTCTAGCTGTTCTTTTAATTCTGTGTCTAATTCTGCATATGAAAGCCAGCGACTAAATTCTTGTTTCCAATTCATACTTCCATCTCCTCTCGCCTGTCGTACCTTCATTATATGAAAAAAACAACCTGCATCTCAATATTTTTTAAAATCTAGCAGGATTTTACTATAAATATTTGTATACACTATGGTTAAATACTCCACCAAAGGGAATGAGGATTATGCAAGAATGGGGCTTGTCAGAAGAGCTCAAAATAAAAACAAAGCAGATGATTGAAATTGCTGAAAAAGAATTATCAAACATGAAGCATGCAATCGATAAAGAAGATGAATGTATTTTATGTAAAATGGAAGATATTCATCATATGTTAACAAATGTACAGACGTTAGCAGCTACATATTATATTCAAGCATATTTATCACCTTATACGGAAAGTTCACATTTCATCACTACAGCTGTCCAACATTTAAGCGCTCGAAAACACGGTGCTCTTATTATTGTGGAACGAAGTGACGCTCTTGATTCTTTCATTCAAACTGGAACGACATTAAACGCACACTTAACCGCGCCACTACTTGAATCGATTTTTTATCCAGGGAACCCTCTTCATGACGGAGCCGTTCTCATTAAAAATAATCATATTGTCTCAGCAGCTAATATTCTTCCATTAACAAAAAGTATAGAAATCAATCCTGAGCTAGGAACACGTCACAGGGCTGCAATTGGCTTATCAGAGAAAAGCGATTCACTTATATTAGTTGTCTCTGAGGAAACAGGGCGTACTTCATTCGCTTTAAGTGGGACGTTATATACAATTTCTTTATAGAATACCTATAAAATAAAAAAAGCTGCTCCGGAAAGGTTCATTATATGATGACCTTTCCAGACAACTTTTTTTGCATTCTTTATTCTTCTCCGAAACGCTCAACAAGTGTTGCAAGTGTACGCACCATTACACCTGTTGCTCCAGATGGTCCTAAATCATGTGCACCTGTTGTTTCAGATGTTCCAGCGATGTCTAAGTGTACCCATGGTGTTTCTTCTGCAAATTCACCAAGGAATGTCCCAGCCATAACCGCATGTCCTTCACGGCCTGGTGAGTTATTTAAATCAGCAAATTTACTGTTTTTGACAAGTTCTTTATCACGTTCAAAAATCGGCAATTCCCAAATTGGCTCATCCGTTTCCATAGAAGCCTCTAACACTTGTTCAAACAATTCTTCATTATTTGTCATTGCGCCTGTTGTATGATTTCCAAGTGCAACAATTACACCGCCTGTTAATGTTGCAACATCAACTAAGTAATTTGCACCAAGTTTCTTCGCATACGTAATACCGTCAGCTAACGCTAGGCGACCTTCTGCATCTGTATTTAATACTTCAATTGTTTTTCCGCTCATAGATGTAATAACATCATCTGGCTTAAATGCTGTACCACTTACAACGTTGTCAGTTGATGGAATAACAGCAATTACATTTTGCTCAGGGCGAAGTTCACCGATGATATCCATCGCGCCAAGAACAGCTGCAGCACCGCCCATATCACCTTTCATACCAACCATGCCTTCACGTGGTTTTAAAGAATAGCCGCCAGTATCATATGTAATCCCTTTTCCAACAAATCCAATTACATCTTTCCACTCTTCTTTTCCTTTATAAATAAGAGCGATCATTTTAGGCGGTTCAGTAGATCCTTGGTTTACTGCAAGTAATGCACCCATACCAAGCTCTTCCATCTCTTCTTTCTCAAGAACCTTATAATCCATATCGTATTTTTCCGCTAATTCAACTGCATATTCAGCAAGCTTTGTCGCTGTTAATACATTTGGCGGCATATTTACAAGTGTACGAGCTGAATTCGTTGCACGTCCATGTACGTATCCTACTGTTAATGCTGCTTCAATTTCTTGTGCATCTTCTGCTGTAATAGCAATCAGTTTTTCTAACTCTACTCTTTCTTTTTCATCCGTTTTATATGTTTGTAATCCGTATGTACCAAGGCAATATACTTCCGATGCAATATGAGCTACATCAATCGTGTCTAATTTATCTGTTACGAAAGAGTCAAGTAAGATTGCTGCGTCTTTTACTTTTGCTGATTGTAATGATTTAAAAGCTTTACTAAGAGCCGCACGTAACGTTTCTGTTGTATATGACTCTTTCTTACCTAAACCAACAAAATAATAACGTTTAACATTTGTTTTTCCTAAGCTATGTACTTTTGAAATGGCTTTCTTCTTAGTTGAAAGTTCTTTTTCTTCTAATAAAACTTGTAACTGTCCTTCAAACGCTTTATCCAGTTCTTGTACAAAGCTATTCGTTTTATCTTCTTCAAATAAGGCAACAATTACCGCTTCATGACTTGCTAATTCTTTTTGTACTTGAAACATGTTCAGACCCCCTAAATTTCTCTATGTCTATTATAACTTTATTTTCGATAAAATGCGACAATTCTAAATTCTATCGTTTCATATAAAGATGCTATCTCCAATATCTTCTATGGTGAAATAAGACAAAAAAAAGTCTAGCGTTATTACCACTAGACTATCTTTGTTTTAAATATTGTCCACGAAACACTTGCATCGTTTCGTCTTGATTTAACATCGTTAACTCTTCTTCCGAAAACTTACCATTTCCTATTTTCACTATATACACATTTACTTTTTTCTTACCCCATTGGCTATAAACATCTTTCACCGTATCATAATATAAATCGAGACGATTTCCTTTTATAGCACCGCCCTTATCAGTTACAACACCATATCCGTAACCTGGCACGAATAGAATTGTCCCAAGCGGGAATACGCGCAAGTCAGCAGCGATTGTGGAATATAAATCCCTTTTTGCTTTAACACCTGAATATGTAATGCCATACTCTGGATGCCCCGGCCTCTTTCCAGTTGACTCTATACCTGATGTATAGCCAGTTGCAGTCATTTCTATAACGCGATATTTAGACCAGTCATTTGCCTGTTCTAAAGCATTTATCACTTCTTTACTCGGAGCAATTTTTTTCTCAATTTCTGCTGCATGTACTTCTTTTGCACTTGTTTCTTCATATGATTTTATAATCTCTAATAAAGAAACTCCTGTGAAAGCCTTCCATGTTACGCATAATGCGAATGCAAGTAAACAAGTCATCATAATGCGAATACAATATCGTTTTAACATTTTTATATTCCACACTCCTTCATCGTTAATCATTCCCTATACGATGAAGGAATATGCAAAAAAATAATCTCCAAATTGATTGGAGATTAAAACATTTGATATCCACTTTTCCGAAGTTTTTTAATTATGATTCCTGCTAAAGCAGCACCTACTAATCCAGTAGATAGAATAAACACATCTGCATGTCCTAAATGCGATACACTCGTCCCAAATGAAGAAAATGTTTCTTTTGGCTTTGAAAAATAGTCCCATACACTCGCTTTATTAATAATAAGCATACAAATAATCGGATACACAATAACCATTACCCACGTAGCTCGCAAAATCATGTTGAGTAAAAATCCAATTCCAAAAAATAAAATAAAGAACAACATCATTGAAATAAGTAGTACCGGTATACTCACTTCTTCTCCCTCTCCTTCGCATACGCCGTAAACACATGATAAGCCGTATAACCAAATTGCTCTCCTGGATTTAATGTTTTGTCCATTTCAAAATACGACTCTGCTCTTCCTTCTAATAAATATTTGATGAGTACAGAAGTATTTTGATCATCTGCAATATTTTCTGGATGTAAAAAAGCTACTTCCGACAATTCTTTCTCCTGTACGATAACGTCTTCTCCCTCTGGCTCTAAAAGAAAAATAATCATATTATCACTAATTTCATTATGAATAACACCCGAGCGAATACCAATAATCCCCTTTACATGAGCAACAATTCCTGTCTCTTCCAAAATTTCACGTTTCACAGCTTCATCAACAGTCTCACCTTCATTAACAAAACCAGCAGGTAAAGACCATTGCCCTTTCAATCCACCGTATTTTTTCTTAACGAATAGCCATCTCCCATCTTCTGTAGCTACTAAGCCACTGACAGCTAACCACACTTTCCCTCGCTTCCCCATGATATAACCTCCTCCACCAAACGGACAGAATATTCTTTCTTTTTTATATATTATACTATATTTTCAATACAAAAAAAGCAGAAACAGCTCATAGCCGTTTCTGCTTTTTCTACTATATATTAAAAGAACTTCAATTTACCTTTTTTAAGAACTAATAAAGGTCCGCCTAGTAGGAATAAGTAACGGTTATCGATTACTTTCTTCATGAATGAAGCTTTCCAACCTGTCAACTTTTTACCCATAACAACGCCCATTGCATCGTCATGACCTAATGAACATACAGATCCTTTATTATCAAATGCGAACTTTTTCATTTCGCCTTTGCCGCGAACTAACACAGTTAAATTGTGTGCAATGTTATAACCTTCTTGAATTGCAATCTGTGCTGTTGGTGGGTATGGACGGTTAATCTCCTCATTGATGATTAACGCTGCGTCACCAACCATGAATACATCTTCATGACCCGGAGCGTGCATGTACTCATCCACTTTAATGCGTCCGCGCATTGCTTCAAATCCAGACTCTTCCACAATACCGTTACCACGAACACCTGCAGCCCAAACTACAGTTTCAGATTTAAGAAGTTCTGCATCATCACCGTTTGCAACGATAATACCTTCTTCAGTTGCTTCCTTAATTGCTGTACCGATGCGGAATTCTACACCTTTTTTCTCAAGTTGTTTTACAGCGTACTCTACTAATGCTGGATCGAAACCCGGAAGTGCTGTTGGAGCAGCTTCTACACAGATGATACGTGCTTTTTCACGTGGAACATCGTACTCTTTGCAAAGTTCAGGAATACGGTTTGCAAGCTCACCTACGTACTCGATACCAGTAAACCCAGCGCCACCAACAACGATTGTTACTAACTCATCGCGTTTTTCAGTCGCATATTGAGCGAATTTTTCTTCCATATGCTCACGAATTTGACGAGTTGCATTAATGTTAGTGATTGAGAATGCATGCTCTTTTAATCCTTTAATTCCGAACGTTTCTGATTCGAAACCAAGACCGATTACTAAGTAATCATACTCTAATTCACCATTTTTTAAGATAATACGTTTTTCAGCAGCTTTAATCTCTACTACTGTATCTTGTACAAAGTTCACTTTATTTGTATCAATAACGTCTTGAATATCTAGACAGATTTTATCATCTTGTAATGTACCAGCTGCACTCTCATGTAACCAAGTTGCTTGGTAGTGATAGCTGTTGTTGTTTACTAACGTAATTTCAGCTTCACTTACAGATAATGTTTTTTGCAGACGAACAGTCGTAATCATCCCGCCATAACCTGCACCTAAAACTACGATTTTTGGAGTCTTCACTAAATCACAACCCTTTTCTTTATATAATAGTAATAAAAAATAATACCAAGTACTAAAAAATCTATTTGTCAAGAATGTGGAATTTATCACATTCTATATCATAACAAAACGCAGTCAAAAAATCGTACGAAATTTGTCATAGAAATTTAACATAATACTTCCCTATATTAGTCGGTTTTATTCCATAATTCAAGCACCTAGAGAATTATCAATATTTTAAAATAACATAGCGTTTTCAAGGGTTTTTTAGCCTTTTTTTCATGTATTTTCCTTTCGCTATATTTTATACGATTCTAAAACATCTATGTGCAAACTTACTTATTATTCAGTCGTTTTCAGAAGTATTATTAACTGAAATATGCTATCATTTATTTGAAAGTGTCATCATTTGCAGGATTTTCATGTACATATGAACAATATATGAAATCAATATTAAAATTCCATCATCTATAGGGGGAATGAAAATGACAGAAAATCAAAAAGTTTACGACATAACGATTATTGGTGGTGGCCCAACAGGACTATTCACTGCATTTTATGGCGGAATGAGACAAGCAAGTGTAAAAATTATTGAAAGCTTACCTCAACTTGGAGGGCAATTATCCGCACTATATCCCGAAAAATATATTTATGATGTAGCTGGATTCCCAAAAGTGCGTGCACAAGAGTTAGTTGATAACTTAAAAGAACAAATGAAAAAGTTCGATCCAACTGTTTGCCTAGAAGAAGCTGTTGATACGCTTGAAAAACAAGCTGACGGTATATTTAAACTTGTTACAAATAAACAAACTCACTACTCTAAATCTGTCATTATTACTGCTGGTAATGGTGCTTTCCAACCACGCCGCTTAGAATTAGAAGGCGGGGCAAAATACGAAAAGAAAAACTTGCATTATTTCGTTGATGATATGAATAAATTTGCTGGAAAACGCGTCGTTGTATTCGGCGGCGGTGACTCAGCAGTAGATTGGACAATGATGTTAGAACCGATTGCGGACAAAGTTACAATTGTTCATCGCCGTGATAAATTCCGTGCACATGAACATAGCGTAGAAAGCTTACTGAATTCCCGTGCAGAAGTAAGCACACCTTACGTTCCAGTTGAACTCATCGGTGATGATACGATTGAACAAGTTGTTCTTCAGCACGTAAAAACAGAAGAAAAAGTTATCATCGATGTTGATGACGTAATCGTAAACTACGGCTTCGTTTCTTCGCTTGGTCCAATTAAAAATTGGGGCTTAGATATTCAAAAGAACAGCATCCTCGTGAACTCAAAAATGGAAACAAATATTCCTGGTATTTACGCTGCTGGTGACATTTGTACATATGAAGGAAAAGTAAAACTCATTGCTTGCGGCTTTGGTGAAGCACCGACAGCAGTAAACAATGCAAAAGCTTACTTCGATCCAAACGCAAAACTTCAACCAATGCATAGCTCAAGTATGTTTTAATATAGAAATGAAAAGAACTCCTTTTACATGAGAGGAGTTCTTTTCATACTCTCTCCTTTTCCTAACTAAAATACATTGCAATTTGATAAAAAATATTACTTCCTTCCAAAATATGTTACAATAAAAACAGAACGTACGTTTCATTTAATAAAGGGAGGTTTTATTAATGAAAGAACCTATTATCGTAAAAAAAGAAGCTTTCCAAGCAATCGGTGTCTCTATTACGACGACAAACGAAAAAGAAGCATCGACTGAAGGAAGGATTCCAATGCTTTGGAATCGCTACTTCCAAGAACAAATCATGCATCAAATTCCACATCAACAAACAAAAGAAACATTCGCCTTCTATTCAAACTACGAATCAGATGAAACTGGTACATATCAATTTACTATCGGCATGTCCGTTTCTTCATTAGACGATGTTCCTGAAAATATGACAGCCTTAACAATACCTGCCGCAACGTATGCAGTATTTACAACGAGAAAAGGTCCTGTGTCTGAAGTCGTTTGTGAAACTTGGGAATATATTTGGCAATGGTCGAAAGAAAACAAACGTGCTTTTACAACAGACTTTGAGCTTTATGACGAAAGAGCACTTGATCCAAATAACGTACAATTGGATATTTATATTGCACTAGCTTAAAAAAAGATGCCCTTTGGCATCTTTTTTTGTCGTGAAATAGCCACTGTGCAAATTCATTATTATTGTCTACAATGAGAAAGTGCAGTATAGAAATATTAGAAACTGTATAAAGTGAAACTATACTCAGTGGGGGTTTTGTTCATCCCCCACTGAGTATTAGCCCTCACCAATCGGGCGTTTACGGGCAGTTGGTCTCCCACCTAACTTCTTTGCTCGAGCCAAATTTTGAGGTGGGAGTTTTACTGCCCGTTAACGCGGGACAAAATGATTGTTAATAGGTTTTTTAGTCTAAAATCGGTACATAGAAAGGAAGCAATATGGAGGAACTACAACAAAATAAATCTGCTTTAGAAGGAAGCGGAAAACCGTTATTAAAAAATACGAACTTCCTTTTTCTTTGGGCAGCTACGCTCTTTTCAAGTTTTGCTTTAGCCTTTTTTACTTTTTCACAAACATGGTACATAGCAAAAACATTAAACCTTGAGGCTTCACTCGGTATTGTTTTCGTGGCTCTTAGTGTTCCAAGGCTCATCTTTATGATTATCGGCGGAGCATTAGCTGATAAATTCCCGAAAAAAAACATTATGTTTTACTCTAATATTATTCGCGCTATTCTTGTCGCAACCATTCTCACCTGGTTCATCGTCGGTGATGTAACACTATATACATTTGCTTTGTTCGCTTTGTTCTTCGGACTTGCTGACGCTTTCTTCTGGTCAGCAGATGGATCTATTCTGCCTGAACTTGTAGAAAAAAGCCGTTTAACACAAGCAAATTCACTTACACAAATGACAAACCAAGGATCGGTTATTTTAGGCCCTGTACTTGGCGGTATTCTCATTAAATTTACGAACTATGAAACAATTTTTTCAATTACAATCCTGCTACTCATTATCGCTGCAATACTCGTTCAAAAAATACAATTTACAATACCCGAAAAAAATGAAACAGATAAAGGCATGTTTACTTCTATTAAAGAGGGAATTTCATATGTAAAAGAATCACCATTTCTTTCAACTTTCCTTATATGTAGCGCCTTTTTAAACTTATTTTTAATCGGCCCAATGCAAGTAGGCTTCCCGCTCTTCGTCAAAAACGTTCTGCACGGTGATTCACTTCAGTTTAGTTACTTAGAAGCTGCTGTTGGCGGCGGGATGGCGATAGGAGCTGTCATTGTCGGATTAAAAAACATTAACCGCAGACGTGGTCTATTTTGCATTATCATGATGCTACTGTCTGGTGTATTCTTCCTATCCATCAACTTTAGCACTGTACTTTGGCAAGCGTTATTAGCCGGAATGTTTTACGGTATTACAATCGCGATGGCTATCGTTCCACTTATGGCAATGATCCAATCGACGGTAAAAGAAGAGATGATGGGACGCGTTATGAGTTTACTCATGCTTTCATCAATGGGATTCATTCCGCTCTCTTACGCATTTACATCGCTTGCACTTGGGATAGGCATTCCAATTGTAACGGTTATGAAAAGCGGTGCAATCGCCGTTATCGTCTTTGTACTATTTGTAGCAATTCGTGTCCCAGTTGTAAGAAAGTTCGATTAGCTCTTAGAGTCATGTATTATACGCATGACTCTTTTTTAAATGGATCGAATAACGGTATTCCCTTACTTCTCCTTAATGCCGCTCCCCACTCTAATCCAATTTCTAAAAATAAATCTCGCATCGTACTATACAATAGTGCTCCGACATCTTTACGAATTTCTCCGTACTTATACGCTCTCACAACACTTTTAGCCCGCCGAATTAAATTTCCATACACTTCTTCATCAGCTAAAATCTGGTCTAATAAAACACCTTGCTCTAGTAATCCGCTTTTTTTGTAAGCAAGCTCCACTTTACTCCACAGTGTATTAAGCTTCTTCGGATGACTCGTCATCGGTATAAGTGCGTATATAAAAGGCTTCGGTATATCATGACGACAATACGTTTCATCAAGCTCGTACGTTACTTTTCTTTTCTCTTTTATTTGTGGAATGTTTTTAGAAAGAATTGTTTCCCCCTCATTTTTTTGCTCATTTCCACTACAGCCAGTTGCGTGCCCCCCACTTTCACATGCGGACATTTTCATACGGTCATCCATGCGGTCAATCGCAGATGTAAGAAATACATATAAGTTTGCACTATATCCGCCGCGCTTATATCTTTCTTTTGTCGCAACACGCTTTACAATTCCAAGCTCCTCTAGCTTCGCAATCGAGCGACGTACCGTCCGAATACTCTTTCCAATATTCGTCGCAATTGTCTCCATTAACGGACAAGCAACACCAACTGTTTCGTTCTTCTCATTAACCGCATATTTCCCTAAAAAATGAATAACTAAAGAATCAGTCTTATTTAGTTGAAACTGATAACATTTAAAAACTTGTTTTTGATATGTATTAAACTCTTCTTTACTTCGAAATTCACTATATGGTTTCATTAAATTATATAAGCTTCCCATTTTTATCACCTCATTTATAGGTAAGAAACAGGAAGAGAAATTGGCGTGATATTTAATATTTTTTTATTGGAGATGAAAATATGATTGTAATTAGCGCTTGTTTAGGTGGCATTGCTTGTCGTTATGACGGCAACGATAATCTCGTTTCAAAAATAGAAGAGTTATTACAAAAGGAAGACACCATCCTCGTTTGCCCCGAAGTATTGGGCGGTTTACCTACACCACGCCCTTCTGCTGAAATTATCGGTGGTAATGGCGATGACGTTTTAGATGGAAAAGCAAAAGTGATGACGAAAGAAGGACAAGACGTCACGGAGGCTTTCGTGCGTGGTGCTTATAAAGCATTAGAACAAATAAAAGATTTAAACCCAGAATATATCATTTTGAAAGAACGCAGTCCTTCATGTGGTAGTTCTACTATTTATACTGGCGAATTTAACGGAAATAAACAAACTGGATATGGCGTAACAACAGCGCTATTCCGGAGACATGGATTTACAGTAATTTCTGAAGAAGAATTCGAAAACAAAAAAAGGAATTGACCATGATCGTCAATTCCTTTTCTTCATTCTTTATTTCACACCTAATTTTTCTTTCACCTTCGCTGGAAGCTCGTCCTTTTTCACTTCTTCCCAAGCTGTTACGCCCTTTTTATCAGAATGGAATACGCGTAGGAATGCTTCTTTACGAAGGTTTTTCACAGCGGTAAATTCCATTTCTTTTTCTTTACCATCCTTATCAAATCCAGGTAACTTATACTCGAATGATTTGTGCGGCTGACCATTATCAGCTTTTTCATTCTTTTCGATTCCATCAGTAGTAATTTGAACGTAGTACTCATCTTTACCCATACGGTTTAAATCACAGCCAACTAATAGACTTGCAAATACAACTAAAATACTAAAAAGTGCAATATATCTTTTCATTTCCTTCACCTCATGTGTTTTTCTTATATTGTTATCTTAAAGCCTAAGCTCTAAAGAAGAAATTCAAAAACATGACATGAACATTACACTTTTGTAAGATAATAATTATTTCTTCACTCTAGAAACAGTCATCCCGTCACCAATTGGAATGAGTACAGATTCTAATTTCGGATGAGTTGCTACCATTTTAAAAAGGCAATTGCTCTCTCGCAATGATGTAACCTATCTCTTCCTTTATGATGATCACCACGATGGTGACCTTCCTTCATGAACTTATCTTTTCTCATTTCAAATCTCCCTTTGTATACAAAATTTCAAAATAAAAAGCCTTAAGGGAAATGAATTTTATAATTCATCTCTCTTAAGGCTTTTTATCTTCTATCTCTTTACTACCAATATTTCTATGTATCCATTACCGCCAATAATGTCTTTCGCGCCAGTTTCGCCACTTATCACGAATTTTATCACGCAATTTCCTTATACCATTTATTACACCTTCTATTATGCATTCTATTATAATATCTATCACAAGGTATCTTATACATCTAAAAATAGGACCTATCACGTACTTCACTACAAATTCAAAAATATCTTCCAGCATATATCCCTCCTCTTTCTACCCTTCAATTATAGCTGTAAGAAAGAGAACAATTAAAGCAAAATAAAAGACCTTTTTCTATTTCGGCTAAAAACTTAGCACTCTTTTGGCTCACCAGCATTCGATGCTGTATGGAAAGATGACCACATGATGCGATTGCATTTGGATTATCAATTGTAAATTATGCGTTTAGTTTAAGGCAGATTAAAAAATGATAAAATAAAGCATAAAAAATTAGGAGTATATGATAAATAATCAAACCTGTCCTTGTTGCGGTTATAAAACATTAAAAGAACGTAATAATTAGGAAACATGTCCAATTTGTAAGTGGAATGATGCTGAAGTTCAGGTGGTTTCCCATGATATTCGTGGTGTAAATAAAGAAATTGGAAGCCAATAGATGAAAAATAATAATTCTTTATTCAACTAACGCATGCATGAGTTGAACAACCTTAGGCTACTTCGTTAGCTATTTTTTGGTATCAACTGGCAGTTTAGTTTTCAATATGTGAAAAGGGATTTCTAAGTAATTAATTGAATATATATTTATTGTTTACTCATTTTTGGTAGGTTCCTTTATAGGAAATAAGCTTTACTGTATTCCTGTACTTCGCACGGTTCTATAATAACTTATATTGATGCTGTAACGGGATTTCCTATTAGTGAGATAAGGTATTTTTTAATTCATTCATTATAGAAATTGCAACTCTCTTCCTCAAGAATTATTTCTTTTGGGTGAAAGTTTTTTTATTATATAAGTTTCATTCTGTCATAATTTAAAGTTTTCGAGAGGAGAAATTATATGCATCCTATTTTATTAGATGTTCCGTTACAAATAGAAACAGACAGACTAATTCTTCGAGCACCACTTCAAGCTGGTGAAGGGAATGTAGTATACCAAGCTATTAAGGATTCAATTAATGAGTTAAAGCAATGGTTGCTTTTATTCCAGTCAATTCCTACTGTTGAAGAAACAGAAATTATCCTAAGAAATGCGCATATAGATTTTTTGAAAAGAGAAAGCTTTCGCTATCTTATCTATCATAAGGGGACTAATGATTTTATTGGAACTGCTAGCCTTCACGGAATTAATTGGAAGATTTCTAAATGTGAAATTGGCTACTGGATTAACACGCAATTTAGTGGCAATGGATATATGACAGAAGCAGTAAGTGCGTTAACAAACCTTGGATTTCAGTTATTCAAATTTAGAAGAATTGAAATACGATGTGAATCTAATAACACTAAAAGTCGTACGATCCCTGAAAAACTAGGTTTTGAGCTTGAAGGGATATTACGTAATGAAGATCTTTCAGCTGACGGTAACAAACTAACTGATACCTGCATCTATGCAAAGATAAATTAGATTAAAATTTGAAAATTCCTTGTACAACTAAAGCATGCGATCGTTGTACAACATATCTAAAAGTCGGTTTCCAAATTTGGAAGACGGCTTTTTTGATTTTTTATAACGAACGGTGTCATAATGAACTACGCAAAAAGGATTAAAATTCATGCATTAAACGTAGGACTACTAGAAAATACGATGATGGGGCGCTTCTTTATTCAAACACTGTTGGCAGTTGCGGATATTTGGGGCTAGCATTCACCATCTTTGTAATACTCTTTTTCTTTTTTTACGGCAAAAGAAAAGACCTCCCTAACGATTAGAATCCATCGCTAAGAAGGTCATCTTCCACAACCGTATATTGAACGTTTTAGGGTCGTTTATCTCCCAAAAGATACTTGTTTTCCTGCGGTCTAAACCGTATAATCCGTAACTCTCCGATTCAGTTTCCGCCTAGACTAACGGAATAAAAAAACTTAGCACTCTTCCGGCTTACCAGCATTCGACGATGTACGGAAAGATGATCCGCATCCACATGATGCAATTGCGTTTGGATTATCGATTGTGAATCCGCCACCAAGCATAGATTGCTTATAGTCAACTTTCACTCCTTTAACAATCGGAGCACTTTCTTTATCGATAACAAATTCAACACCGAAAAACTCAAGAACTGTGTCGTCTTCGTTTGGTTCTACTTCAAAACCTAAGCCGTAAGAAAGACCACTACATCCGCCGCCATGTACAGCAAGGCGCACGTACTTCTCTCCATCTTCAGCATCTTTTAACATATCTTTAATTTGAAAAGCTGCTTGTTCTGTTACTTCAATCATGAAATACACCATCCTTTCTGTTCTCATTCTATTATACATCTTTACGCTTCTATCTTGTACTCATACACTCCGCGACAAATTATTTCCGCAGGTCCTTTCATTAATACATTTCCTTCTTCTGTCCATGCGATCATTAAGTCGCCGCCTGCTAAGTGAACTGTAATTTCTTTACCGTGTTCCATTTTTCCATTTAAAATTGCCGCAACGACAGCTGCGCATGCTCCTGTCCCGCAAGCTTGTGTTACACCAGATCCACGTTCCCAAACGCGGAAATTCATCTCTTCATCATTCAAAATCTCGATGAATTCAACATTCACTCGCTCTGGGAACATTTCATGTGTCTCAAGAACTGGTCCTAACGTTGTAAGAGGCGCTTTTTCTACATCATCAACAAAAATAACCGCATGTGGATTCCCCATTGAAACAGCTGTAAATGCATAACGGTGATTATTGTATAAGAAGTTTTCACGAATAAACGGTGTTTCTCCTTCACCAAGCATCGGTATCTCTTCACGTGTTAAACGAGGTGCTCCCATGTCGATTTTCGCTAATGTAACTTTGTCATCTTCTACCGTTACTTCTGCCGTAACAATACCAGCTAACGTTTCAATTGTGAAAACTTTACCTTCTACTAGTTTATGCTCATACGCATATTTCGCTACGCAGCGTAAACCATTTCCACAGCTCTTTCCTTCTGAACCATCGTTATTAAACATGCGCATTTTTACTGGTGCCACGTCAGAAGGACAAATTAAAATCATTCCATCTGCACCAATACCAGTATTAATATTTGAAACCTTTTCCGCTACAATTGCTAAATCTTCTTCTCTAATTTGTTCCTCAAACATATTTACATATATATAACTATTTCCAAGACCATGCATTTTTGTAAAAGAAAATTGGCTCATTTTTATTCACTCCAAAAATAATTTATTATTTCAAGTATAAAATGCATGCTTTTAGAACACAATATGAATGTCCCCCGTTTCTCATATTTGACAGTGTTTTGGCAATGTTTTGGCAATAAGCCGTTCTTACACAAATCGTGTAAGAAAAAAGCCCTTCTAAAAGGGCCTTTTTTTTTCGAAATAAACACTCCTAATAAAGTGAAACTTTAATCAGTGGGGGGGGTGTTCATCCCCCACTGATTATTAGCCTTCACCAATCGGGCTTTTACGGGCAGCCCGACTCCCACCTAACTTCTTTGCTTCAGCTGAATTTTGAGGTGGGAGTCTTACTGCCCACAAATAGCGGGATAAATGAAAAAAAGAAAAACGTTGCCTGTTTGCAACGCTTTAAAACATTGGATTTTCATCCAAATAATCATATACATTATTTACAAGTTCTTCTACTGTTGCACCTTGTACAACTTCACCATTTACAAGTGCAAATGGACCTTCAAAACAGATACCACAATATCCTAAACAACCATATTCCATTACGTCTAAATTAGGATCTTTTTCTAATTTTTCTAAAGCCGCTTGCGAACCGCTTGCAAGGTTACCTACACAAAATTCGATTAATGGTTTAATCAAAACTCTCCCCCCTGTATCTCTAAACAATTTACCATTTACTTTAGCAAGTATGAAGTGCATACCTAATTTGCGAAACGGATAAGTAACCCTCTCTACTTGTTACCATTCCACTTTATTTATAAGAAGAAAACTAAGCTGTTTCTTGTTGTTTTCGTTATATATTCTAAACTATTTAGTTACTTCACTATTTCACTTCACAATAGATAGTCTTCTTTATATAACATTCTACTCATAATGAAATAGTAAATAGTAACTAGAAAATGAAAACAGTTTACTTTACTTTTCTTCTTATTGTACAACAGAGTATTCATTCATGCATTGTTATTTGTTCACAAATTCGATATAATTTGATTGAGTAAAGTCGAAATATTTTATTAATATAAAATTGTATGATTAGGGGATATTTCAACAGAAAAGGGGTAATCCATCATGAAACACCTCGTAATACTGGGTGGTGGCTACGGTGGAATGAGAATTCTGCAGCGGCTACTTCCAAGCAACCAACTTCCAGATGATGTACAAGTGACATTAATCGACAAAGTACCATATCATTGCTTCAAAACTGAATATTATGCATTAGTGGCGGGTACAATTTCAGAAACACATATTCGCATACCGTTTCCTGAGCACCCACGTCTTAATATTCAATACGGCACAATCACAAATATTGATCTTGAAACGAAAGCCGTTCATCTCGATGGAGGTGAAACAATCCAATATGATGATTTAATTATCGGACTTGGCTGTGAAGATAAATATCATAACGTTCCTGGGGCGAAGGAATATACACATAGCCTACAATCAATTGAACAAACACGTAAGACATATGAACAATTAAATAGCTTAGAACCAAATGCAACAGTAGCTGTCGTTGGAGCTGGCTTAAGTGGCGTTGAAGTAGCAAGTGAACTTCGTGAGAGCCGTTCTGATTTAAAAATCTATTTATTTGATAGAAAAGATAGAATTTTATTCCCATATCCAGAGAAATTAAGTAGATATGTAGAAGAATGGTTTATAAAACATAACGTTACCATTATACGAAACTCTAATATTACCAAAGTGGAACCAAATATTGTATACAACCATGATGAACCACTTGAATGTGATGCAATCGTATGGACAGCTGGTATTCAAGCAAATGAAATTGTTCGAAACCTTCCAGTTGAACAAGATGGTAGCGGACGGGTTGTTTTAACAAAATATCACAATATTCCAAATAACGAGCACGTTTATGTCGTAGGAGATTGTGCAGCACTTCCACACGCACCATCTGCTCAACTCGCTGAAGGTCAAGGAGAGCAAATTGTCCAAATATTATTAAAACGTTGGAATAATGAACCACTTCCTGATGAACTGCCTGTTATTAAATTAAAAGGTGTTCTCGGTTCTCTCGGCAAAAAACACGGATTTGGTTTACTAGCAAACCAACCATTAATGGGACGTGTACCGAGATTATTAAAATCCGGTCTTCTTTGGATGTACAAATATCATAACGGTTAATACTTTAAAGGCTGTCTACATAGTAGACAGCCTTTTTCTATTCATTTTTTTAAAAAATAACTTTCTCAATATAGATTCACAAAATTTTTCCATTTTAATATTAAAAACTACCGATGAAAAGTGTATGCTATATGTAAGAGTTATTTCATTTTATTATTTTCTTTAGGACCGAATGCGTTCGGTCTTATTTTTTATGCTATAAATACTACACATAATAGGAGGCATTTCATTTCACTTATGAACTTAACAAAACTAAATAATCGAATAGAAGTGAAAAAGAAAGAATTAATCCACCTCGTTGAAAAATATGGATTTTCTCACGATAAAGTCATTTCTCTTAGTCAAGACTTAGATCGTTTGCTAAACTTATTAACGAAGCTAAATACTTCCGTCTCAAGACGATCTAATCCTGCAAACAAAGAAAAAAGATGTTCCTTCTAAATAGATTTTATTTTTCTATTTTTCTCTCTTTTTGATACGATATAACTAGAATCAGAAAGGAGCAATTTATGTTTATATTAAAAGACATCATATATAAGGATATTCTACACATTCCTTACTTACAAATTCAACAAGAAAAAATAACTTGTATTATCGGTGAAAGTGGTAGCGGAAAAAGCACATTACTTCGTATGTTAAACGATTTACAATCACCAACATCTGGCACAATTGAATATAACGGAAAATCTATTTTAGATTATCCTCCCATTCAATTACGCCGTGAAGTTGTCATGCTCGGACAAACTCCGCCTATTTTTGATGGAACAATTAAAGATAATTTATTAATGGGACTTCGATTTTCTGAAAAGCCATTTCCAAATGACGATGCCCTGCGGGACGCATTAACGACTGTTAGCCTAGATAAAAAATTAGAAGATAACGCCTCCTCTTTATCAGGTGGTGAAAAACAAAGACTCGCTTTCGCTCGCATTATACTAATGGATCCGCCCGTCTATTTATTAGATGAACCAACTTCGGCACTAGATGGTGATACAGAACGCCGCGTTATGAAACAATTTACTATACTCGCAAGAGAAAAGAAAAAAACAGTTATCTTCATTACACACTCACAACAACTTCCAGAAGAAATTGCAGATGATATTATTGAAATTAGTAAAACAAACGGTGCAACTAGAAAGGAAGTGCTATCAATTGAAGGGCGTTATTGAACTACAAATTTGGCAACTTGCAGCTGCATATATTTTCATCCTTATTTTAATCGGGCTTGTGAAATTAAAAGGAATACCGCGTGAGAAACAAATTACAATTGCTACATTACGTATGACGATTCAACTTGTACTAGTTGCATATGTTCTTACATACATATTTGAAAATAGTAATCCGTTTTATACAATAGCTCTCATTACTTCTATTACTACATTTGCGATTTTCAACATTTATAAACGAATAAATCTTCCTATGTCAAAAGAATTAAAAAGAGTTGCTGCCATTTCCATGATTGCTGGGTCAATTGGGCCACTACTCTTATTTATCTTTGTCATTATCGGACACGATCCTTGGTATGCTCCGCAATATATCGTTCCTATTGCCGGCATGTTAATCGGTAATGCTATGACAGGTATTTGCCTCGGGGCAAACACCTTTTTAAACAGTATGAAATCACAAAGAGATCATATCGAAGGTGCACTTATGCTCGGGGCAACTCCAAAACAAGCAGCTGCCCCGCTCATACGGGACGCTTTTGATTCTGCTATTTTACCAACAATCAATTCTATGGTCGGAATGGGGATTATAAGTCTTCCGGGCATGATGACTGGTCAAATTTTATCCGGTGTATCACCATTTACAGCTATTCAATATCAAATTGCGATTATACTTGGTATTTCTGGAAGTACAGCTTTCTCTGTTATTATCTTCTTACAGCTTGGGTATAAAACGTTCTTTAATAAAAGGTGTCAGTTGAAAGAAGTTGAAGTACAATCATAAACTAAGTGTTGCGCGCCGAGGTAAATGAAATTATATCAACGATTCTATACGAAATATCGATTTACCGAAAAAAATTGACAATAAAAAGAGGAGGCTACTCGCCTCCTCTTTTACTTACGCCTTCTTAACGAACTGTGATTTTAACTTCATAGCTCCGAAACCGTCAATTTTACAATCAATATCGTGATCTCCCTCGACTAGACGAATACTCTTTACTTTCGTACCAATCTTTACAACTGAAGAAGTTCCTTTTACTTTTAAATCTTTAATTACAGTAACAGCATCGCCATCTTGAAGAACGTTTCCGTTCGCATCTTTTACAACTTTTGCACCGTCATTATTTTCAGCTTCCGCTTCTTTGCCCCACTCATGAGCACATTCTGGACATACGAAAAGAACGCCATCCTCATACGCATATTCTGAATTACATTTTGGACAATTTGGTAAAGTAGCCATAAATTCATTTCCTCCGTTCATTATTTATACGTAAAAATCAAATCGAATTTTTACATGTCGATAAATAAAATTTGTATAGCATTTCTTTATACTGCCATAGTCTCACGTTATTGACAAGCCTACCTCAAATTCTCATTTTTTATTGTATTTTACAAAATTTCAATTAGTATGCCGTTTTTTATGTCTTCCCCAATAAATAAAAGAAGAACCTTCACAAGGTCCTTCTTTTCAAAATTAACGAGTTCTCTCTAGAAACCCCAACTATTTTCTTCAATGTAAATTTGATACTCTTCTAATTCTTCTTCACTTAACTTCTTATTATTTTCATATACTTCTTGCCATTCAAAATAATCTTCACTGAAATAAACAGCAAATTTAATTTTTACGTTTTTCTTCTCTGTATAGTCATAACCAGTAAACTCTACTACGTCATAATCCTTTTCTTTCTTTACAAACTTCCAAGTTGGATTATCAGTCATAACCTCTAAAGTAAATCCTTCATCACTTGAACGAACAACATTTTTAATATTCGGCTCAGTTGGTAAAAGGGAGAGTCCGAACATAGCACCGCCAAACACTATCCCCACTATAACTTGTAAACCAATCATACCAACAAAACTAGCGCCACCCTTTGATTGTAAGTAATACGCCTTCTCATGATCAGGCATATCTTCTGCCTTATGTAAAATACGAACAGCGTGCTTATAATATAAACGGTTTCCTTGCCATCCAGTAAATATCATAATTCCTAATTGAAGAACTAAACTAAATGATAAATAAATTCCATCTGGAATGTCTATAAAAGGAGTTACCAATATACTAGGTACCGACAATAATGTAAGTATAATAAATAACTTATACATTTTACGATGAGCTAACCAAAAAGATGGGAAGAAAAAGGCTACCCAATTCCATGTATTCTCTTTTCCTGGATTTTTTACTTTGCCCCATTTAAAGTCATAATAAGCTGTATTCTTTTGAACAACTTTATGTAATTCTTGTGGAGAAATTGTTTCTTGTAAAACTGTGTCCCTCACGTACATCATCCTTCTCTTATTTCTATATAACTTTATTGTATATCTATAAAAAGAAGGAATCTAACAAAAAATAGTTATATTTCATAAAAATGAACGAAAATCGAATACATTCCGACAATTACCCGTTTCTTATTCCATTTTACTATTAAATATATTAGAATACTCATATATAAGGCATTTAATACACTATGTTAAACATCTTGTGTATTCGCAAAAAAGGATGTCCCAAAATCATTTTGACACACCCTCCTCCTATTATATAAATTACTATTGTGATATGACCAAACCTAAAATCTCGACTTAGGAAACTTCACAAATTAGCTTTCTACTATTTCAAACATATTTCTACTTACACAACTGCTCCAAATTACCCTTCACTTTCTCAATAACATCTTCTATACGTTCCGCTATACATTCCGGCTCCCAATCTCCCTCACCGTGCATAGCGGTATAAACTGGACAATTCTCATCATTACTATCTACAAAGATTGGGTCCCCAAGATACGAATCTATCCCAATTACAATCCATCCTTCTTGCCAATCTCCTTCTTCATTCCCAACTAAGCTTTGCCCTTCATTGTCAAAACTATAACCAAGTTGCCCTTCTTCTATTTCTTCACTATTAAATAATTCTATTGTCATTGGTTCAAATTCATACTCTAACTCAATTTCATTATCCCCAGCACGATCTACATATGCTAAAAGTTGTTTAATTTTATTATGGTTAATCATAATATTTTCTCCATTCTATCTTTAAAAAATCTAACTTTATTCATAATAAGCTGCTGCAAGCAACATTTGGGCAATAAAGTGAAACTTTAATCAGTGGGGGTTTTGTTCATCCCCACTGATTATTAGTTGAACCAATCGGGCTTTTACGGGCAGTTGATCTCCCACCTAACTCCCTCACATTCGCCGAATTTTGAGGTGGGAGTCCTACTGCCCGTTAATGCGGGATAAACTTCCACGGTATATTTTCTGGAAGCTTCTCCCCTTGATTTATATAAGCACCTTCACAATCACCTAACCAACCATTTAATGCCTCTAAATAAGTCTCTACCTCTATATTCTCCCATTCATCTTTATTCTCTTTAAAATCCTTTTGAAGATATACAAGAAACTTCAACAAGTCTTCTTTAGAATTTACGTGATCAAGGTATTCAGATATATCCATATTTTGTTCCTCTTTCTATTGCTCGTCATTTAAACTAACTATAATATATGAAATAAGATTCCTAAAACTATTACTTGAGGTGACCAAATATGAAGTCTACAGTTTGGACAGAAGATGATTATTTAAAATTAGCCCCTATTAACGACGAACTAATAAAAAAAGCAGAAGAAGTACTGAACGTAAAGCTCCCAGAATCGTACATAAATCTTCTAAAAGAACAAAATGGAGGAACTCTTCGATTAGATGCTCACCCTACTTCAGAGCCAAATTCTTGGGCAGACGATCACGTTAATGTTTCCGGCTTATATGGCATTTCTTTTAATGAAAATGAATCTAGCATTTTAGATAGCCAATATTTAATTCAGGAATGGGACATGCCTGAGAATATCGTGCTTTTATCTGGTGACGGACATACGTGGATTGCATTAGATTATCGAAATGTAGCTAAAAATCCTTCAGTTATATTTATCGATAATGAATTGGAGGAAATTATTGAATTAGCACCTAACTTTGAAAGCTTCTTACAAAACTTAACTACGTACGATTATGATGAAGAGTAAACCTCTCTCTAAAGGAGTACACACTGGTGCAAGATTTCATTATAAATTTACACGCTGCTTTAAAATCACTTGGGTTTAAGAAAAAAAAGACATACATTTCAATATTCGATTGTATTCTACAAACAAGAATAGAACCTATAAACATCAAAAAGAACAATCTATTGCATAATGTTTCACATGAAACTATCCATATTCCAGATTACCTCTCTACAACTTAAAACAGTACGAACAAGCTAATCACTACTTACAGCAATATTTATATTGCTCTGTGCATCTTAATAATGAGGAAAGAGAAACAGTATTCTTTCATGAAATTGATATGTATATGAGAAAACTAATAGAAAACGCAATGTAATTTTACATTGTGCTTTCTACTAGTCCTTTATCACAGTTCTATATACTTAGTCGCCTTTTATACCTCTCCTACAACGCCCAAGTAATATTCATTTCTTCAAATGACTCCTTACTCACTTCCAACCCTTCGCTACCATCCGTTCCAATCATCGCTACCTCTTCTTTAGACAACATAATTTCCTCGTTTGGATTTTGGATTTTTCTCTCATATACTAATTGTAAAAGCTCTATTTGTTCCTCTGTCAGTTCATACTCTTCTTCCAATCTTTCAATTGCTGATTCCGTATCAAGTAATGGGATTTCTAATAAGAATCCACCGTGTTCTTCCATCTCTTCAAATGAATCGATTGAATATGCACCGTTATCATCAATCCAAAATGCTGTTGTAATGAAAGGAACTGTTTCGCCTTCTACTTCTTCTAATACGTATTGAAGTGCTTCTTCTTTAGCAATTTCTATCACTTCCGAAGGTGCCCCTTCAAAATAATTTGCCGCATCAATCCACTCTTCAATTCTCTCACTATTCACATCTTGAAGACATACGATCGTGTATTTCGGATGAAAAGTAATCGTCCCTCGTCCGCCTTGACTATCTTGCATACTATAGTTAAATCCATCCCATGAACTTTCATGTAAAAAATCAGGAGCATGTGCTACAAAAATTGCATCTGCAATTGACTTTAAAATGCATCCTTTCCATAGTTGCTCTTTATCTATATGTAATTTATATTTTCCCATTCTCTTCTCCTATGCACATATTTTTTCTATTATCTTTCCCCTACACAGTACGTGTAAAGCCTTTTCTACCATTTCTCTCTACACGTCTCAATTAAATGAAGTAAGTACCTCTTCGTCATATCAGCCCGTCTCCAACTAGAGAGCCTTCGCTTTTCTTCTGGATTATGCCGCATTCGCTCTACTTCTCTGAATAAAGGCTCCCACTCATGAGAGTAAAGTTCCAACATATATTGCAATCCTCTATCTTTTGAAACGATTGTTTTATAATCTAGCGTATATAAAATACGTCCCATCGTAACGACAGCTGATTCCACCCATTCTTCTATGAAAAATAAATAGGGACGCTTCACTTTTTCACTCCAGTAATGTTCTACGTTATATTTCATTGTATTTACTACATCGTCCCATTCTATTTGAAAGGGAAGGTCTTCTGCTTCTTTCCCGATAACTGTAATGCCTTGGTTTTTCAATGTCCACCATGTGACCGCGTTAATATCCCAATGACCAATATTAGCCTTACCATCTGCACAATACACGTACTCATTCATTTCATGATTGTATTTCCCTAAGTCAGCAAGCGGAATATACATACCGTCCATTCTTTTACCTAACGTACTTTTCCTAATTTTTTTATGCAGTTCTATAATTTGCTGTTTTTCAACTTCATTCACGGAATCACTTATTACCGTAACAAAGTCAACATCGCTCGTTTCTATATGAAATGCTCCTAGCGCGATTGATCCGTAAATATATACCCCGACTATTTTTTTATCTAAGAAGATTTCTTTTAATTCTACTATGTACTGCCCCATTAATTGCTTTACTTCTTCTGGTAAAGCATGTTTTATTCCACTCTCCACATCTATCCCTCCATTAAAAAAAGCCTCTGCAAATTCGCAAAGGCTTCATGCTTTATAAATATTTCTCGATTTCTTCGTAAACATCCTTCAAACGAGGATTTCCTTCTCCAACAATTTCTCCATTCACAAGAACGACTGGATAAAATAAATCTTCCTCCACTACTCGCTCTGCGAATGCTTTTTTATCCTCATCTTCTTGTTCTTCTTGAAAATCAATATACTCAAAATTAAATTTATTTTCTTGTCCTTCATATTTACGACCAATCGCCGCTTGTAACCACTCAAACGTTTCTGTTGAAGATGGCATTCCAACGCAGCTCGCACAAATTACTTTCGTCCCATACACTTGAACATTAACCATTTTTTCTCCCCCACTTCTCGTTCTAACAGTATATTCAGATGTCTTATTGCATAAGCACATCATTTTACAAATTTATTCTATACCCCTATACTGAAAAAACACGTTGTAAACATGATACAATATTTCGACAATAAAACAAGAAGAGAAAAAATAGATTTTCCCCTCTATCTTGATTATAATAAAACTGATGAAAGGAGTCGATAAAAATGGAAAACCCAAATATGCAAGAACAAGTACTAGAAGTATTAGATAAATTACGTCCGTTCTTACTTCGTGATGGCGGTGACGTTGAATTAGTAGATATTGAAGAAGGTATCGTAAAACTACGCCTTATGGGTGCATGTGGAAGCTGCCCAAGTTCTACAATCACACTAAAAGCTGGTATCGAACGCGCACTACTTGAAGAAGTACCAGGCGTTATTGAAGTAGAACAAGTATTTTAAATTAAAAGCGGCGGTGGCTCGTTCAGCTCTGATTGGCTAAGGTTCTTTCGCATAGAAGGCGCTTTTTGCCTTCTTATGCGGAAGGTTCTTAGACACGAAGAGCTAGCCACCAGAGCTGGATAATATTAAAAGCAGAAGCGGCTCGTTCAAAGCTACTTCTAAAAAAGAGACCAAATTTGGTCTCTTTTTTTGTACGCAAACAATACATACTCCCCTACACTATTAACATCATAAAACAAAATTGGAAATCCTTCTCAAGAAATGCAATAATTAATATATAGTGAATCGTTCACACATATAAAGCGAAAAACATAGGGGGACGACGTATGCCAAAAATAGGGAGTACTTTTGTAACAATTCAAGAATTAGAACAGAAAAAAGAATATTTATTAATTCTTTCACCCGTTATACCGACATGGAATACGAGCTATCAATTTTTATTTAAAGAAATACAACAAGAATTATTAAAAAAGGTAAATGAAAAAATTGAAAGACACCACATTATTTTAACTATATGTACAGATCAAAAAGTAGGAGCATAGCTTCTTATTATATAAAGATAGACACGGGTATCTATTGTGGTATAAAAAAGAGACCTCAATTGGCCTCTTTTTTATACTTTTAAGATAGCCAATCTAATTTCCTAATGCCTAACTTATCAATAGGTAAACGAAATGACTCGTAAAAATGATTCATAAATTGCTCAGTGCGCTTCACATCATGTAAAATGATTTCTAAACGAGCTCTATATATGCCTTTTTGTTCTTCGTTTCCTGTTTGATAATATCGTTCAACCGTTTCAAAGTAGTGAAGCGGGAACAGAAGCCTTGCGAATAATAAGCGCCAACCAAATGAAGAGAGCGAATAATTACGTTCATAATCTGTAATGAATTGAACTACCGTTTGCTCCCAATCTGTCTTTTTTTCTATCATCATATAGCGAATACATTCTGCTATATCCCTACTTGGGTGATCATATACCCAATCAAAAGGAAGTTTTAAGCGCTTCGTTTGATGCCATAATAAAGGTGTAAATCGTTCTTGGCAAATTGTTGCTGCGTCAGTTATTTGCGGTGTATCATCCATTTCTGTATCGACAACATATTGAATTGCATTTTCTGCAACTCCTAAGTAATACGGGAAGGATTCAATAAACAATTGATCGAATACGTCTGAAGGATGGTTCATCACTTGCGATTGCCAAAACCTTTCTAATTGGTCGAGCCTTTTTTCCCATAATGCTTTCCATTCACCAATGCGGCTTAATTGCTCAACTTCTTCTGGAAAGAATGCGCCACGTTTATGGAATATAGAAAGCTCGCTTCCTAATGATGTAGCATGTCGCTCTAACATACGCATACCTTTTAATAAGCAGTAATTTTTTTCTTCTATCTCACTTACATGGTAGCCGTGTATAGTCGGAACGAAAGTCGCAACAGTTATATCCCCTTGCTGATTCATATAATCACTGAGCTTTTTCATCTCTACAAGTACTTCTTCCTCCATTTCTCCAATTGGAACAAGTACATAAATTTTATTGCGAATCCAAAAGCTTTTATAGGGGCCAAGGGGGATTAATTCTTTAACATGTATGTGATAATGCTCATAAATATGCTGAATCATCGCAGTCGCCACCTATGGTTTTTCTTTATATATATGAGCTTGTGCTCGCCTTTCATTCCTATGCACATGATAAAGCAACGAAACGTATACAAATACTAAAAAGAAAAAAAGGTGATAAACATGAAAAAGTCAAATCAACTACAAGAAAGAGCATTACAACTATTACAAGAACGCGGTGTAACAATTGACGATATTGCTGAACTTGTTCATTTTCTTCAAAAGAAATACCATTCAAATTTAGAGATGTCAGAATGTCGCTATAACGTTGAGCGTGTACTATCAAAACGAGAAGTACAAAACGCACTTATTACAGGCATTGAACTTGATGTCCTTGCTGAAAAAGGAATGTTAAGTGAGCCGTTACAAGATATCGTAAAACGCGATGAAGGACTATATGGAATCGATGAAGTCATCGCACTTTCAATCGTTAACGTGTACGGTTCTATCGGTTTCACGAACTTTGGATATATCGATAAATTAAAACCAGGTATTTTAGAATACTTAAATGATAAATCAACTGGAAAGGTGCACACATTCCTTGATGATATCGTTGGCGGAATCGCTGCCGCTGCTTCAAGCCGTTTAGCGCACCGTGCTGAGCATTCAGAGTAACGTATCTAGGCCGTCAGTTTCATACTGACGGCCTTTCATATTCCATAAGCATGAACTCTCTTCCACGGCTCAAAAAAAGAGGTCCTACTTGAAATCCAATGTTTTTATATAGCCTAATCGCTCTCTTATTGAATGTCGCTACACTCAGTCGAAACATTTTCGAATTCAATTCCTCAGTAGCAAATGCTATTCCCGCTTGAAAAAATATTTCCCCCATCCCTTTCCCGGTTAAATCCGGCTTCATTCCAAGTCCGATATCTACAACATCTTCTCTCACATATAAATTGGCATCTCTTCCCCCTGGCACTTGTGCATTTTCTCCAAAGCAAAAATAGCCGATGAATTCTCCATTCTCTCCGCAACAACCGTAATACGTCCCATCTAGTAACTCTTCTATTACTTCAGCCTCTCCTGAAAAACTATATAAATTGTACGGTTCCTCATACGTCCACATATTTATCTCATTCGCTTCTTCTTCTGTTAATTTATGAATTTCCATTCCTTTCGCTCCTCATCAAATATTCTATATATATTTACTCATTCATTTTTCACATTCAATTTCCCTCTAATTACAATATGCATAATTGCATGCGCACACCCATTTAAAAAATGCTAAAATTTATTTGAATCGCTGTTGTTACACTTCTTGATTAAGAAAGACCGTTAACCGGAAAATTAACGTCTTATCAAATTCAAGCAATTGGCACATTTTGTCATCATGAAAGACACTCGAAAGAGTGTCTTTTTTTCTATACCTGAGCAGGACCTGCTCATTTACAAAGTTAATGCATAAATTAATATAACTCTTTAAACACATTATTCCCTTTCTATACGTTGCGGCGTTCGTTGCGACAGATTCGGATAATAAAAAGCACTCCAGCCAGAGTGCTTTTTACTTTCAAACAAGGAGGTTACATATATGGATAGTACTCTTGTATTTAACTTTGGTATCGGTATTGTTATCATTTTATTCGTCTTCTTTGTACTTTGTATGAGCGGGGTATAGTAATCTTTTATGCTGATAACTCCTTTAAAGTATCACTCAATTTAAACTTTCTTAATTGTAATGAAGCAATCATTGCTGCACCTGCTCCGAGTATCACACTAGCTAGGGCCAATATGAAAACTTGATTATACGGAACGATAATAACCGTTAACTCTAAGCTTGATAACACAATATAACTAAACAAAATTCCGCCAAAAATGCCAATACAACCAGCTATCGCTCCGAGTAAAGTTCCCTCTAATAAAACAATCCGTCTCATTTGCTTCGGAATAGCTCCTACCGCACGAATCATACTAATTTCAGCACGTCTTTCATGTAAACTTGCGACAATCGCATTCATTAATCCTATACCAGAAATAATGAAAATAATGACAACTAACAAGCGAATTAACATCATCATTTGCGATAATAACTGCTCCTGCTCTTTCAATAGATCATAACTATTAATAACTTCTACGTTCTCTTTATTATTTGTAATTTGTTTTACTTGTTTCTTAATTGCTTCAAATGATTGATTAGAATTTGTCATAATTTGAATCGCTTCATATCCTTGCACGTGAAAATTATCACGGGCCCATTGTTCATTTACAAAAATATCTGATCCTCTTAGCCTTAATCCTTGCTCAATAATCGAAACGACTTTAATCGTTTGTTTTTCTTTTCCTTTCCCTTGTACTTCGATCGTATCATGTAACTGAATCCCTAAATTTTTAGCCGTTTCTTTCGTAACGACTCCTTCACCATCTTGTAATGGCTTATTTAAATTTTGTCCTGAAATCACTTTTGCCTTTGTTACTTTCTGATACGCTACAATATCATTACCTACAACTTCCATTGAGTCATAATTAAAATTATTTTTCCTCCTATATTCATACCATTCTTGATTTGCTTTCTTAAAGTCATAATTTACAAGTTTTGCTGTGAAATCAGCAGCATTCCCTACACTCGCTTCTACACCGTCAACTTTTTTAACCTTCTCCATCCAACTAAATGGTAAAGTTTCAATTTCTTGCGATTCCATCGGTACACGTATTACTAAATCCGCTGGTAAATGCTTTTGTAATCCTTTCTTCGTACCTTCATACATAGAGTTTACATACATCGTTCCAACAAGTGCTAACATAAAACCAAATGCTAGTATAGCAACTGACACCGTTGCCTTATTCCGATAACGAATTACATTACGGCTACTAATCGTCGTTTCAATTCGAAATATCATTTGCAAAGGTTTCGCAATAAATGGCGCTATCATACGAATAAATAACGGAATTGCAAATAACAAACCAACTGCAAATAACAGCGCTCCTATCGCACTTGGATTAAAACCGATATACTCCTCTAATACGTTACCTGCTAGTCCAATAACAGTACCAATAATTAAAATGCTACAACTAAAAGTACTCCATCTTTTTTCTTTTTTCTCATTACTAGGAAGACCGGGCCGAAGTGCTTGAACTGGGGGAATCTTTCTAACCATGAAAGCTGGTATAATAGCCCCTATGACAGACATAACAATCCCTAGTGAAAACGTAATGAGTAAAATCTCACCTGAAATCGAGAATGATTCTTTCCCTGCACTCTCAATATTCACCCATTTATTAATGAATGATGCCGCAATTGTGTGCGTACTCGCTCCAAGAACAATTCCTGCTAGAGATCCAATTGCTCCAATACATAAAGCCTCTAATAAAACGACTAATATAATTTGATTTGGATTACTACCAAGTGCACGTAATAATGCCCATTGCTTAAATCGACTTCTGACAGATAAGAAGAAACTTCCCATTATTAAAAGGGCTACTACAAATAAGGCAATACCACCTAAACTAAAAATTAATGGCTTCATTACATTTAGTCGTTCAAATGCCTTATCGACATAAGTACGCTGATCTACCTTTATATTTTCTATCTTCTTATTTACATCAAGAGCAATTGCCCTTTTCACATTTACATCCAGTGCTTTCACTTGAACGAGATTGAATTGATTTTGTAGATTTAGTTCTTTTTGAAGCCAATTAATTGGAAAATAAGAACCATGCCCCATTGCCGCCATTAAAGGTGGATTCAAAATCCCGACAACTTTAACAGTCTTTTCTCCATGCGGTGGAAACGGAAGTTTGATCATATCTCCTACACGTATATTTTCACGGTCTGTATACCCTTTTGTCAGTGCTACTTCAGCACCTTCTTTCGGATATCGTCCTTCTGCAACTTTATAAGAACGCATTTCTGGTGAATCTTGCTCAACACCCCAATAAGACGGCTTCCCTGATAGCTCTTTATACTGTGGTAAAGGATACGGTATAAGTACTTTTGATATTTTTTCAGCGTTTTCTAAGCCATCTATCCCTTTTAAACTTTCATTATTTAAATACATATCATTCTTTATATATCCAAATTGCAAATTATAATCTCCATAACGACTTACTACTTGTTCCTTCACACTTTGCTCAACTGATTGATTCCCTAGTAATAACATAGTCGCTAACATAACACCTAACGCTGCTCCAAGGGCAATCAACATATTTCTTAACCAATTTTGTTTCATTGATTTCACCGCATACTTAATTACCCAGCGCATCACCTTTACCTCCTACTTTAAAGTGATGATTCATAATTTCTTGAATGTGAGTAACTTGCTGCGGGATATTTCGAAATTTCCATCCCTTACTTTCAGCATGTTCATAAATCACTTCACCATCTAATAAGAAAACAACTTTATCCGCATGGGCCGCTACGAATGGATCATGCGTTACAATGACAGCTGTTTGTCCTAACTCATCACAGGCATTGCGAAGGGCGGCGATTATATTTTTGCTATTTTCTGAATCTAATGCCCCTGTTGGTTCATCCGCTAATATAATAGCTGGCTCATTTGCAAAAGCCCTTGCAATTGCAACCCTTTGCTGTTGACCACCTGATAACTGTGCTGGTAAATGCTTTTCTTTTCCCTTCAATCCAACAAGATCTAATAAGCGATTTGCTGTCACAGTCGCCTTCTTTTGCGAGACATTATCTAACAGTAAAGGCAATCCTACATTTTCCTCCGCACTAAACACTGGAATCAAATTAAACTGTTGAAAAATAAAACCGATTTTATGCCTTCTAAACAAAGCGAGCTCTTTTTCTTTTAATGTTGAAATCTCTGTACCATCAACTCGAATACTACCTAACGATGGAATATCTAATCCACCTAACAGCTGAAGTAAGGTCGTTTTACCCGACCCACTTGCCCCCATAATACAAACGAAATCCCCTTTTTGAATTTGAAGATTGATACCTTTTAATATCTTTACTTTGCTATCCCCAATATCAAACGATTTTTCTAACCTTTCAATTTCAATAATATTCATCCCGATATCCCCTTCTCTCTCTATTTGCCAATCTATATATTCTATTCGAAAATGCAAAATCCCTACTATTTTGTATTTTTTTGTCACATACTAACATTTATATTAACCGGCAGTAAGTGCCCGATTAGTGTGAGCAAATAATCAGTGCGGGATGGACAAAACCCCCACCGATTAAAGTTTCACTTTATTTCTCACGTCAGAAAAGTTGATTCTCGCAACGAAAGTAACCATAATAGTTACACAAATATATAAAAACTATTCACATATCCACAAATAGGAGGAAGAAAAATGAAACATGTAATCGTTTATGCACATCCGAATACAGAAAGCTTCAACCATGCTATTTTAGAAACTGTAAAAAGTGAATTAGAAGGAAAAGGGCATGAAGTACGCGTTAGAGACTTATATGAATTAAACTTCAATCCAGTATTAGGCGCTTCCGATTTCACCTCATTTTCTCAAGGAAACACACCAGAAGATATTAAAGAAGAACAAGAGCATATCTCTTGGGCTGATAGCATTACATTTATTTATCCAGTTTGGTGGGCAGGACTTCCTGCTATTTTAAAAGGATATGTTGACCGTGTATTTAGCCACGGCTTCGCTTATGCTTACGGTGGAAATGGCATTGAAAAGTTATTAAGCGGTAAAAAAGGATTGTTATTATCTACAATGGGTAATACGAAAGAGGCATACACAGCAGACGGTATGTTTGACGCAATGAAGAAAACAGCGGATGTTGGTATTTTTGAATTTACAGGCATTGAAACACTTGAGCATACATTCTATACAAGTGTTCCTTCTGTGGATGACAGTGTGCGTAAACAATATCTTGAAGAAGTTAAAGACGTTGTGAATCGCGCATTTTAATAAAAAACTCCGGTTATAACAACCGGAGTTTTTTATTTCATCATCAATTTCGGAATATATCTTTGAAGTATACTTTCTAATTCATTCATATCTTCCTGTCTAATAAGTAAATTTACATTGTCATTCATTTTTTCTCGCCCGCGATATAAAAATATATTTTCTTTTGGATTTTCCCATGTTGATGTTTTATAGCCTTTTAATTCTTCGTATGAATAAAAGTTCAATCCGTCTATTACACCTTTTTCATATATTTGTACACTTTTAATCAGATGGATAGCTATTAAAGTCATAAAACAACTTGCTACAGCATAACTACCTGACTGAATGAGAAACTGTTCAACTGTACCAATATCACCACTTACGTACTGAGCATATATATACATACATTGTCCGATGAAGTACGCTGGTCCAAGTAATGCAATCCAACGTCGTTTCACCCGAGGATATGTTGCAATAAGTTTTCCCGCGCTTTTTTTCATTTCATTTATTTTATATATCTTCCATAGAACAAAGAACAAAACACATAATGTAAAAACAAACATAATACATGACATCCAATACACTCTTATTCCCTCCCCCTTTATATCACCACATGTAAATTTTACATTTTATATAACTATAGTACATATGCAATTATGCATAAAAAAACAGGCAACCGCTCCCGGTTACCTGCCTTTCATTACATCTTCTCAATCCACTCCGTCAAGTTATGCACAACTTGCGTTGGTTGTACTTCATATTCTGTTAACTTCTCCACAGTTGTTACTCCAGTGTGGACAAGAAGGGTATGCATACTAGCATTTATCCCCGCTAAAATATCTGTATCGTAGTTATCCCCAACCATTAAAGCTTCTTCTTTTCCTATGCCAAGCACTTTTAACGCTTGTTCCATAATGATTGATTCTGGTTTACCGATAAAGATTGGATCCACACCTGTTGATACTGCAACAACTGATGTTAATGAACCGTTCCCTGGTAATAATCCGCGCTCAGTCGGAATCGCAATATCCCCATTTGTTGAAATAAACGTCGCACCGTTACGTACAGCAAGACATGCTTTTGCTAACTTTTCATATGTGATATCGCGATCTAAACCAACAACGACGAAATCAGGATTTTCATCCACAAGTTCAAATCCTTTTTCAACAAGAGCATCGTGTAAGCCCTCTTCACCAATCATATATACAGTTGCATCTTGTTTACGCTCATAAATAAAGTTCGCTGTAGCCATACTCGTTGTGAATACTTGCTCCGCTTTCGCTGGAATATCGAAACGAACAAGTTTTTCTGCAACTTGTTCTGGTTTACGAGTTGAGTTATTTGTAACGAATAAATATGGAATACCACGTTCTCCTAATGCTTTTACGAAGTCACTTGCTTCTTCAATTTGTTCTTCTCCGCGATACATCGTACCGTCTAAGTCAATTAAATAACCTTTATACATCTATTTGTCTCTCCTTCTATGCTAACGTTCTCACCTATCATACCACTCTTATATTAACCCCTTTTTCAAAAGAAAAAAACGCTTTACCCTAAAGCGTCCCATAACGTTCATTTTTTCTCTTTTATTTGATACGAGCAATTACAATCGCCTTCACACATGTTCGTTAACGTCTTCACATTTGCATCTACAAATAATCGTTTGTACATATCTTTTTCATCTTCACACACTTGCGGGAATTTCTCCGCTATTTCCTTTAACGGGCAGTTTTGCTTTTCAAGTATGAAAGAGCGTTCCCCATCTCTCTTTATTTGAACCATATAACCATTTTTCTCTTGCATAGCAGCTAGTTCCTGTACTTTATACGCTAAATTACTTTGATTACTTATCTTCTTTTGCAACTGTTCTTCCATTCGTTTCGTTCTCGCTTGTAAAACGTAACGAAGTATTTTTTCATCGCCCATTCGAGCTAAATCATCTAGTATTTCAATAGCAAACTGCTTATATTCTTTCGGGAATGTATCTTCTCCCTTTTGACTTAATCCATACAAATATGTTGGTCGTCCAACATGCTGCCTTACCATCTTTGAATAAATTAGCTCATCTTTCTCAAGATTACTTAAATGCCTTCGAATTGCCATTTCCGTAATTTCTAAAGCTTCGGCTAATTCTGCTACAGTATGCTCGCCCTTTACCTTCAACAATTGTACAATCTCTTCTTTCGTCGTACGTGCTTGCCCCATAACTCGCCCTTCTCCCTTTTCTCATATACAATATAAGATCCCCAAAAAGTATTTTGGGGATCTTATAAGCACAATTATTCTGGTACAAATGCAGATACAGGCCCTAATTCCTTTTCTAAATAACTGTGAATATTCACTGGGTATTTCTCTACCACGGCAATATGTTTTTGAATCGTCTTATATAATTCATCATGATTCATTTGAATATAATCTTGCGTAAGCATTTTTCGAAGAAGAATAATTTCTTTAATATGCGCTCCCTCTTCTCCACTTATAACTCTCTCGTCCATTAAAATATCAATAATATCTTCGTAACTTCCTGGATCGCGCATAATAAATCCATCAATCATCGCATTTCCTACATCTAATATACAATCGATAATAAGATGGGCTATGCGCTCTAATGCATAAAATTCAAACTCGGTTTCATATGTCTTTTTCTCTTGAAATGTATTTGTTGCTCGTTCTAAACATACTAGCATTTGTTCTATTTTCTTTCTGTCTACGAAGTACATGAATGTCACCTACCTGGAAATTAAAGCATTTACATTTTAATTGTAACGCTTTCTTCTGAAAAAATCGACAATTTTTCGAATTCACCTTTTCCTCGTTATTTGTTATAGTTATATTTGTATGATTTTTGAAATTGGAGGAATGCAACCTTGGAACGTGAACTCGCACTAGAAATTGTCCGTGTAACAGAAGCAGCAGCCTTAGCATCTGCACAGTGGATGGGCCGCGGAAAGAAAAACGAAGCAGATGATGCAGCAACTACAGCTATGCGTGATATGTTCGATTCAGTAAACATGGCAGGTACAGTTGTAATCGGTGAAGGAGAACTTGATGAAGCACCGATGTTGTATATTGGTGAAGAACTAGGAACAGGTAACGGTCCAGAAGTAGATATCGCCGTTGATCCATTAGAAGGTACAAACATCGTTGCGAAAGGCCTTGCAAATGCAATGGCAGTTATCGCAATCGCAGATAAAGGAAACCTTCTTCATGCTCCGGATATGTACATGGAAAAAATCGCGGTTGGTCCAAAAGCAGCTGGTAAAATTAGCTTAGATGATCCAATTGAAAAAACAATTGAAATTGTAGCAGAAGCAAACAATAAAAAAATTCGTGACCTAACGGTTATCGTGCAAGAACGTGAACGTCATCAAGAGATTATTGACCGTGTTCGTGCAAAAGGTGCACGCGTAAAACTATTTGGTGATGGAGATGTTGGTGCATCAATCGCTACAGCTCTACCTGGGACAGGTATCGACTTATTCGTAGGTGTAGGCGGAGCTCCAGAAGGCGTTATTTCTGCTGCAGCATTAAAATGCCTTGAAGGTGAAATGCAGGCACGCTTAGTTCCAATGAACGAAGAAGAAGAAGCTCGTTGCCGTGAAATGGGATTAGAAGATCCTCGTCAACTTCTTATGTTAGATGACTTAGTATCTGGTGATGACGCAATCTTCTCAGCAACAGGTGTATCTGCTGGTGAATTATTAGACGGCGTGAAATTCCTTGGCGGAGATTTAGCTGAAACATATTCTATCGTTATGCGTTACAAAACAAGAACGGTACGATTCATTAAAACACACCACCATTTAGACCATAAACCACACTTAAACTTAGATATTTAATAAAGGAGCCATGTGTATGGAAGAACGTTTCTTTCTGTACGACGATACAGTCGCTACAAAAACTCGTTTCGTTAGCTTTATGGGGGAAAATGAGCGTCATGATTTAGCGCTTCTATACTCTGATCGTCATTACGGTAAAACGATAGTCCTTGATATGCAGAGCAACAAATTTGCTATCATCGGTCCTGACGATTTAAACGAACCAGGCTACTTAGAGCATGCATTTTCTATGTCTGAAGAAATTGCAGAAGAATTACGCTCATTTTTATTTGAACTTATATAATTTATCTTATACACCAGCTATTTTAGCTGGTGTTTTTTTACATTTAAAGTTTTGAATTTTCAATCTTTTATGTTATACTTATGAACAAATCTATTTGGATAGAAAGGACGTTATCTACGTATGCCAACATTTACTTTGTAATGGACCAGCAATTGGATAGCATTACTCTCAAAAAAGCACCGTGCTTTTTCAAGGGAGTAGTCTGCCCATTCCCATTACGAAGGAACGTAACGCATCTGTAGTATGATGTTTACGGAGGTTCCTCTTAGGGGAATCTCCTTTTATTTTTGTCTACTTCTCATGTCTTCATACTACAAGACATCCAAATAGCTGTATTACGTTCCTTTACCACTATATAAGAGGTGAAGGAAAATGCAGAAAGTACAACTTTCTTGGAGTTTATATGAAAATGAGTTATCCACAATCGAAAAATATTGTAAAAATTGTAGGCGCACTGCCCTTTTTACTGATACGAATATTCGCAGGCATAACGCAAATGGAAAAAACATATACCGATTTGCAATTTATAAATGTCCGAAAGATCATACGTGGAACCAAAAGCTTCACATTTATAAATCATTTACTGATCACGTCGAAACTGTCGATATGGCTCAGCAAGAACAAACTGAAACAAGTACTACCATTTCCATTACACAATACAAAGAAAGTGGTATAGCCGAAATAACGATCGTATTAGACATAGTTTTTGGTTTCCACCGGATTGATAAAGTGTTATCCACATATATTTCAGATTGGAGCCGTACACTCATTGTGGATAAAATTAAAAATGGGTATATCCAATTGAACGGGCAACAAATGAAACCAAATACAACACTTTCTGAAGGTGATTTTATTTCAATTTTCTTGTAAAGGAGACGATTATGCTAAAAATAAAAAAAGGCACAATTGATTTATTGGACGAATTAAATTTGATGTATACAGAATGTAAAGAAGCACTCTTACAGAATCAAATTTACCAATGGGACGATTCTTATCCGACGCTCGAACATATTTCCTATCATTTAGAACAGGACGAATTGTATTGTCTATTCCAAGACCAAGTACTTGTCGGCGCTGTTGTCTTAAACGAAGCAGAGTCTCCAGAATACAAATTGATTGACTGGTCAGAAACATACGGACGCTTTCTTATCGTTCACTCTTTCGTCATCCATCCGCTCGCGCAAGGAAAAGGATATAGCAAAGTACTATTATCCTTTTGGGAAGATGAAGCAAGACGGGAGGGTTACAAAGGAATACGCCTAGATTGCTTTACAGGTAACCCTGTTTCATTAAGCCTATATGAAAAAAACAATTATATTTGCCGAGGTGCTGTTTATTTTGAGAGTAAACAGCCTCCTCATAATTGGTATAACTGCTATGAAAAAATCCTCTTACAATCGTAAGAGGATTTTTTCATTTCTTCACTTTTCGTAATACAAAGTGTGCACAACCGAAGTTACAGTACTCGTATAAATACTCTGATAAAGTACTAATTTTCGTATCATATGTCGAACGTTGATTACTATCATCAAAGAATCCACGCAATCTAAGTTGCTCATAACCCCAGTCTCCAACGATATAATCATATTTATTTAAAATTTCTGCATAGCGCTCTTTAAGTGCTTCTTCACTAAAACCGTCACGAAAGTTTTTAATTACTTCGTACTGAACATTATTAACGCTCACCGTAGTATGAATCTCTTGCTTTTGCTCCATTATGAACTTCCTCTCTAAGCATTCTTCTTTTTATCGTATCACAAAGCATAACAACCAACAATTTCAAATACAAAAAATTGAAAATTAGTGCATGCTATGGAGAAGGAGGTGATACATCGTGAAAAAGCAAATTATACTCTCTCTTCTCACTCTTTCCTTCTTTGCAGGCTGCCAATCAACTAATAAAGCCGAAATGGAGCGTGAAGAAGGAAGTCGTGTTCTTGTTTCCAACAAAAACGACATGTATCATACGGAAAACACAAATACAAGGTTAACGAGAGTCGGTTATTCTTCTAAACAGAAGCATGAAGTATCTAACAAACAAGTAGGCGCTATTAACCGTGAGAAAGTCGCCGAAATGATTACGAGCATGACAGTCAAACTTCCTGATGTCACCAATGCCGCTACACTCGTTACCGACGATGAAGTGTTCGTTGTATACCGTGCAAACACAACGGATCCGAAACTCGTAACAGATCAAGTATATAAAACAGCTTTGTCCATCGTCCCTCGCTATTATAAAGCATATGTATCAACAAACCAAAAGTTGATTTCTCAAATTCAAGGTCTCCAATCTGGTAGCTTAAACGATAAAGAATATGAACAAAGTCTTGATATGTTAAAACGTGAAATGAGCGATAATCCTCATTTGAACAATACGGGGGATCAAACTTTAAATGATATGATAAAAAAATAAAAAGGTGGAGAAAACCTCCACCTTTTTACTATTTCTTACGATTTGCATAAACCTCCATCGCATCACACATAAACTGCGCTAAACCTTCACCAAACTTATCAATATTTTTCGTAAAGTGCTCATCAGCAACATACATTTGACCGAGTCCCTTAAATGCCTCTAATGAATATTCACCGAAGTTTTGCAAGTAATCGTACCATACCCCGATTGCTTCTTGCGCCTCTTTAGAATCCGGTGCTCCATTTCGAAGTGTCGCTAGATTTCTGTAAATAGTATTAAACTCCTCCTGTTTCTCTGTAGACATACCCTTCGCTGTTTTATTCGCTTTATCTACAGCCTCATCTCCCCATCGTTCACGCGCTTCTTCTTCATACAGGTTATGGCTAAAATCAAATCCTTCAAATTTCTCTTTATTCGTCATCTCAATCTCTCCCTTTGTATGCTGAATTGTTTTATTAATTGTCGCTATCACTTTATCCAACCTAGCTCGCTTTTCAAGAAGCATTTTCTTATGAAGCTGTAATGCCTCTTCACGGTCGAATGAAGGACTCATGATAATTTCCTTAATCTTCTTTAAAGGGAAGCCAAGCTCTTTAAAAAATAAAATTTGCTGTAGTGTTTCTAAATTTTCATTGGAATACAGACGATATCCAGACTCTGTCGTCTCATCTGGGGTTAACAACCCAATTTCATCGTAATGATGCAGTGTGCGCACACTAATTCCAACTAAATTAGCTACTTCTTTTATCCTCATTGTCATGCGTATCTCCCCCTTAATACATACGATAAAGTATGACGCAACGTTAGAGTCAATAAAAATTTCATTTTGTTTTTGAAAGATTCATCTCTCCACATTCTCCTACATTTCATGCATAATATATATGTACATACATTAGAAAGCGGTGAAAGTATGGTTTCAAATACTGTAATTGCCAGTATCATAATTCAACTCGTTGTTTCGGTTCTGGTCCCAATTATTGTACTCGTTTATTTCCGTAAGAAATATAATATTAATTGGAAAATAGTTGGCGTTGGTATCCTTATCTTTATCGGGTTTACCCAAATTCTCGAAACACCATTCCAATTATTCATGCGTGGTAATCCCACAACAGCTGAATTTTTAAAGAACCCATTTATCTTTTCGATTTTCGGCGGACTAACTGCTGGTATTTTTGAAGAACTAGGTCGTTTCGTTGCCTTTTACTACTTACTAAAAAAATATCGAGATTATAAAGACGGTCTTGCGTACGGAATTGGACACGGCGGTATTGAATCGATTTTAGTCGGCGGATTCGCTGGGCTTCAAACTCTTACCTTTGCAACATCTATTAACAATGGTAGCTTCGCTCGAATGGTTGAACAATACCCACAGTTGAGCCATATCAAGGACTTGTTAATAGAGCAACCTGCCTACTTATACTTACTTGGTAGCTTAGAAAGAATTATGGCACTCGTTCTGCAAATTGCTTTCACAATGCTTGTCGTATACGCAGTAAAACAAAAGAAATACATTTTCCTCGTATACGCTATACTATTCCACGCACTTGTGGACTTTTTCGCAGCACTTTACCAAACAAAAATGATTAACATCTTTGTAGCAGAAGGAATTACTCTTCTCTTCGCGATTGGCGCTTTCGTTCTTATTCGCAAAATGAAAGAGAAATTAGTGAGTGCTTCAGAGTAAAAATAAACCACCAATTTTGGTGGTTTATTTTTCATGTGGATTATCGCAATGGTGATAGCTTTTTCCTCCTAAAAGCTCCCTCTTTATTTCTGCATCTATAACTATATACTTATGAAACTCATCTACTTCATCTTGAGAAAAGGAAGCAAAAAAATACACTTGGCGATCAGGATGAACAAATACATCTTGAATCACCACTCTACTTCGACAGCCAACATCTGTTTTTTTTCGGAAGGTAAATTCTGCATCTTGTACTTCTTTCCATAAAATTTTCTTTCGAACACTATACGCCGCATTTTTGTATTCCTTATAGACCTTCTTATCTAACTGTTCATAAAACACATCTTCATTCACAAACGACTTATTTTGATTGCTCGGGTATTCTAATTCTTGATTTGATTGTGCATATGCTGTGGACAATTGTATGAGAAAATAAATACTGAATACAATGCATATTATTTTTTTCATAATTGCACCTCAAATTTTCATTTATCCACATTACTTTTCCACATACTTAGATCACTATGCCCTTTCCAAGAAAAAGGAATTTTTTCCACATTTGTCGAAGTATATATCGTCAACTTGAAAGAAGGGGATGAAATATGAAGAAAATTATTGTAATCAGGCATTGTTCAGCAACTGGACAAGAGCGTAATGCCGAATTAACAAACATGGGAAGAGACCAATCAAACACCGTTGCTACATTCCTCATAGCAAATCATCTACAAATAGATCATATTATTTCAAGCCCATTTGTCCGAGCTATCGATTCTATTCGGCCATATGCCCTCCAAGCTAATTTATCTATTCAAGAAGATGAACGGTTAGCAGAACGCATATTAAGCACTGTTTCAATGGATGATTGGCTTCAAAAACTAGAATACACTTTTACCAATATAGATATTGCCTTTTTGGGCGGAGAGTCAACAAAACAAGCGATGGATCGCGCAATCTCACTTATTCAGGAAGTTTTAAAGCTAGAGCATGACACAACATTACTCGTTACACACGGCAACTTACTCACATTAATTTTAAAGCACTTTGATCATACTATTGGCTTTGACGAATGGAAAACTTTAACGAATCCTGATATTTATGAAATTACACTTGATGAACAATCTATCATAAAACGATTATGGGAAGCGCCATCCAAGTAATATCCCTTTCCAATACATTCAGTTGACACCGCGAGAAGATATGGCGAGACTGCAGTAAAACATAGAGAGGGGTATCATTCAATATGTACGAAGACGTACTTTCTTTACTACATAAAACAAATGCTTCATATGAAAAGTTTGAACACGAACCAGTACTTGACTATGAGACTGATCGCATCGTTCGTGAAAGGCTCGGCTTACAAGGTACTCCAAGTAAAAGCCTATTTTTAAAATCAAAATCCGGGGCGTATTACGTATTCTTTACGTTAGAGGGAACTCGCCTCAACCGAGGAGAGATGAAAGAAATAACAGGAGAAAGCTTATCTCTCTGTTCTCCTGATGAGCTAAGAGAAGAGACTGGTTGCATGCCAGGATGTGTAGCTCCTTTCGGTTATTCACAAGATGTAACGATTATTGTGGACAGTTCAATTTATACTTACAAGAAAGTTTTAATCACACCTGGTGTACCTGAATTTACAATTGAATTATCCACAGAGGAATTAAAACGAATTTTATCAACGTGTCAAAATACAGTTTTAGAGTATAAGAAAAAAGAGAGCTAATCATTAGCTCTCTTTTTTCATTATTTCGCTTCTGCTACTTTTTCTTTTGCAGAACGTACTTGCTCGTCCGCATGATAAGAAGAACGTACAAGTGGACCAGCTTCACAGTGGCTAAATCCTTTGCTAAGTGCAATTTCTTTAAGCTCTGCAAATTCTGCTGGTGGGTAATATTTAATAACTGGTAAATGCTTCTTAGATGGTTGTAGGTATTGTCCAAGAGTTAAAATATCCACATTGTTTGCACGTAAGTCATCCATTGCTTCAATTAAATCTTCTCTTGTTTCACCTAAGCCCACCATAATGCTCGATTTAGTTGGAATATCAGGCTGCATTTCTTTTGCTCGACGTAAAAACTCTAATGAACGATCATATTTTGCTCTAGCGCGAACTCGGTTAGATAATCGACGTACTGTTTCAATGTTATGGTTCAAAATATCTGGTTTTGCATCCATTAACATTTTTAAGTTTTCTTCTACCCCACCCATATCAGATGGTAATACTTCGATTGACGTAAATGGATTTTTGCGACGAACAGCGCGTACTGTTTCAGCAAAAACAGCTGCCCCGCCATCCTTTAAATCATCACGTGCAACCGCTGTTATAACAACGTGCTTTAAGCCCATTTGTACTACAGAATCTGCTACGCGTTCTGGCTCTTGTAAATCAAGCTCAGTTGGCAAGCCTGTTTTAACCGCACAAAAACGACAAGCACGTGTACAAACCGCACCTAAGATCATAAATGTTGCTGTTTTCCTTACAGCCCAGCATTCATGAATATTCGGACATTTCGCCTCTTCACAAACTGTATGAAGATTCTTAGAACGCATCATTTTCTTTAAGCCTGTATAGTTTTCATTCGTGTTTAACTTAATTTTCAACCATTCGGGCTTGCGCTTATACTCTGTTTGTTTTGTCATGGTTATCAACTCCGCACAATATGAAATAGTTTACCGTGTTCGCTTCTTTCAATGTAACATATCTATTCTAACGCATGAAAGCGATTTGCTCAAATGAAGATTCTAAGATTTTTTCCAATCGTTCCCTATAATGAAATACTCCGTATATCCCACACTAAAAAGAGTGATGTTGTGAAAGGAGTCTATTTCATGCTTCGAAAAATTTCTCTTTTGCTTTCGATTTGCTTTCTTCTCCACCAAAACATCGCTTACGGTGAAGATAATCAGCAAAGCATATATGAAAAGCGCATGGCACTATATAAAGAAACTGAGCAATCTTCAAGTATTCCGTGGTATTACTTAGCTGCAATGGATCAATATGAAAGAAACATACGGGGCGTAAGAAAGGATATTCCGAAAAAACCAGATGCCATCATTTCCCTTTATTTCAAACCTGAAATATGGGCTGGACCTGTTAATAGTAATGATACTCTCCCCCATACGATTTCTCTATTTGGCGGAATGGGTTTAGATGGTGACAAAGATGGATTTGCAAATGCAAATAACGACCGTGATCTTCTGCATACAGCAGCAACCATTTTAAAGAAACAAGGAACGTCAGAAGACCGTATTAACATTATGCTTTGGGAATATTATAGACGTGCAAAAACAGTTGAATTAATTACAGAATACGCCCGAATTTATAAACATTATGGGCGCATTAATTTAGAAGGAAATGCTTTCCCTCTCCCTATTCGCAGTGACCATAGCTATCGTAGTACTTTTGGTGCTGGTAGAAGTTTTGGCGGCAGGAGAATTCATGAAGGAACCGATATTTTTGCTGGATATGGCGTACCTGTACGATCCACTTGCTATGGCGTTATTGAAACAAAAGGATGGAATCGTCTTGGTGGATGGCGCATTGGTATTCGTGATCTTCATAATAATTACCACTATTACGCTCATTTAGGCGGGTTCTCTAAAGAAATACAGCTCGGACAAATTGTCGAACCAGGAAAAGTAATCGGATTTGTCGGTAGTACTGGTTACGGTCCTCCTGGCACAGCTGGAAAGTTCCCACCCCACTTACATTTCGGCATGTATAAAGACAATGGCTATACAGAATGGGCTTTCGATCCATACATGCATTTAAGCCTTTGGGAACGAAAAGAACGAGCAAATACAAAACGATAACCGTAGCGAATTGCTACGGTTATTTTTTATCTGGTACAACAACTCCGCCACTTCCGTAATAAGTAGGCACCTCACCTTGAACGATGCGCGTCGCAATCGGAATATTTTGCTTCACCTTAATTTCTTTCGTGCGTAACGGAATCATAACTTGTAACGTCACTTCCACTTCCATAATAATTTTGATCGCTGTATTATTAATTCCTTGCGGCTCAACTAGCTGTTTAATATCCGTATTCACATGACCAATTGGCGTAAAATTAATCGGAATATCCGGCCCTATATTACCAAGAAGCGCATTATCGGTTATGCGTCCAAAAGGAATTGACATAGATACCCCATTCTCTTCAAAAATACCAAGTGCTTTCGTATCCCCTTTTTCTACTTGTTGTAAATATTTCTCTATGTATGCAGTAGTCGATGTTAATATTTCATTTACTTGTTTTGTATTTAAATCAATTGTAGATACTTTCCCATTCCTATCCGTTTGCACTTTCATTAATGAATCTACATCAAACCCTTCATTAATTCGGTCTTTTACCGCTTTCGTCATAACTGCTGTTGCCATTTTATGCGTCTCTGTTTCTCCATACTTAATTAACGCTGGCTGAATACTTTTATTTACAATCCATAAACCTTGAACTACCATTACGATAAAAATAATAAACGAAATAAGCAGTATATACCGAAAGGAAATCGGTCCCCTTCGCAACCGCGAATTGTTCGAACGAAATTTACGCATAAGAAAACCCTCCTTCTTATACTATTTCTATGCAAGAAAGAGGGACGATATATACTTATCTCATTTTTAATAGTGCATCTTTTCCAATCGTTCCTACTGGAATACCTAAAGCTTCTGCTCCAGTCGTTACCGATTCTAGTGGTGCTTCAAGAAGTTGTTCAATCGTTCTTACACCAACTGCACGGCCAGCAATAATTCCTCGATCTCCTAACTTCTCATTTAGAAGACCTACATCTAAAGCACCGCACATAATATATCCTTTATCGCTCATTACAGCTAGCAAATTTGTCTTTGGAAGTTTTACGCTAACAGCAATGAACGTATAGTTATCAATTATAATTGGCTCTACATTAACCATAGTTCACACTCCTCTCTTTCTTATCTTTATGACAAGAGAAAAATGAGTGTTACAAGTTAACTAGCCTATAGTTTGACTGAAGATGTATAAGTTATCAACATATCTGTTAACACATCTCTAAGTAATTCTGGCATATAATATTGTTTGTCAGAAAGTGTGGATAGCTCTGGGTATAAGTATCCGAATGTAAACATATCAATCGTTCCTACCGTATATATCCGGTCTAATTCCAGCGATTCGCCATTAATCAATACATCTTCTAGTAAAATTTTATTCCCTGGAATCGTATCTGGAATCACTTCCAAACCATCGTAAATCATTTTCCCCATTACTTTTCCACGAAATCCGAATCCTTTCACCTCAAGATTCTCCATATTCGGACGGCGCGCTTTCAAAATAACTTCTCTTAACGTTTTCCCTGGTACTTTTAATAGACATGGATTAATTGGATGTGGACAAATTCGATGAATATCTCCGCGCGTCACAACACCTTCATTTAATCCATCAAGAAGTACACCAGCGTTCACCATCCCAACATCCGCATTACACCACTCTTTAAGTGCACTTGCCAACATATGAGAAAATGACGTCTCCTTAAACCAATCGACCGGCAATGATTCTTTTAAATGAACGACAGGCTCAGCCATTATCTGTTTACTTTCTTCCTTTAGCATTTCAATTGTGGATAACGGCTCGCTATAAGCACCTAACCGTTCTGTCTTAATCGCTCTACCGTCTTTTTTCAAGAGTTGCTTCGTCTCTTTATCCACAGTAAGCTGAACGTGACCGACGTAATGTCCCCACTTTTCACAACAGCAAAGCAAAGTATCGTTTACAAGAACACCACGCTCAAATAAATGATGCGTATGTGCCCCTAAAATAACATCTATATCATAATGCTCCGCCATATACTCATCCATACTTTTTCCAAGATGAGAAAGCACAACCGTAATATGAGCTGTATCCTTAACTTCTTCTAAAATAGACTCTAAATGGATGATTGGATCTTCAATATGCCAATCTAACATATGATAAAACTCTGGATAAGCTACCGTTAATCCAATAAAGGCAATCGTAATCCCATCTGTCGTTGTATGTAATTTATAAGGCTTCGCCCATGCTGGACGTACGCCCTCTTTTTCAAATAAATTCGCTACGAGCACCTCAAACCCAGCATCATCATATAGACGATTCAAATGCTCCTTCGCTAATGTAATTCCTTCATTATTTCCGATCGTTACATAATCATATAACGCCTCATTTAATAACTTTGTATTCCCAAGTCCATTTGTCGCTTCCGAAATACTATGAAAACGATCCACATGATCGCCAATATCCACAGTTAAAACAGTCTCTCCCGCTTCCTGCCTTCGCTTTTTCTCCCCTAGTACAAACCGAGAAATTTGCGGCCAATTTTCAAAATGACTATGTATATCGTTTGTATGATAAAGGTGGATGATCGTTTCTTTATTTATATTCAGAGAAAAAACCTCCTCTCAGTTCCTTACTGCCATTTACGCTACACGTACGCAATAATCCTGTAAATACTTTTCGTCTTTTCTTGCTATTCTACATTGTACTCGCATTATAAGAAAAAGCAAAAGATTCTCCTTTCAACATGGAAAATTTCACATTATCATCTATGTAAGGAGGTGTTCTCTATTAATCGATATAGTTTTCTCTCACTATGGTTTTCATTAGCAGGAGGCATTTTATTTATCACTTCCGTACTTTACTTGCCTAATCTATTTCTATTTATTAGTGTCCCACTTATTATTCTCGGCCTCATATTCAGCATGATTGCCCTATGTAAAAACGAAGAGAGCAAATTAAGATTTATCGGTATCTTCGTCTTACTTATATTAGTTATTTTTATATTAGTATGCGTTCCTTTTATATTTGTAGCGTTTGGATTTTAGAGCCGTCTTTTGATGGCTCTTTTCACGTATTAAGGGGTATTTTCGGCCGTCCTCCATGTCTTTGTCGACAAGTCGATATATTTGAATAATCGTTGATACATTTAGCTAAATACTAAGTGGGGTATCTACGCCCGAGCTCCATATATAACATAAAAAAGCGCCCTGCATAGCAGGGCGCTTTCATATTTCTATTTAACCAATAGAACCTTCCATCTCAAACTTGATTAGGCGGTTCATTTCTACTGCGTATTCCATTGGAAGCTCGCGAGTAAATGGTTCGATGAAGCCCATTACGATCATTTCTGTAGCTTCTTGCTCAGAAATACCGCGGCTCATTAGGTAGAATAATTGTTCTTCTGACACTTTAGATACTTTCGCTTCGTGCTCAAGTGAAACGTAATCGTTTTTGATTTCGTTATAAGGAATTGTATCAGATGTAGATTGGTTATCCATGATTAACGTGTCACACTCAATATTAGAACGAGAGTTTTTCGCTTTTGGTCCGAATTGTACGATACCACGGTAAGTTACTTTACCACCATGCTTCGCAATCGATTTAGAAACGATTGTTGAAGATGTGTTTGGTGCTAAGTGAATCATTTTCGCACCAGCATCTTGGTGTTGGCCTTTACCAGCAATCGCGATAGATAATGTTAAACCACGAGCGCCTTCGCCTTTTAAGATAACTGCTGGGTATTTCATCGTTAATTTAGATCCGATGTTACCGTCAATCCATTCCATCGTTGCGTTTTCTTCACAAACCGCACGTTTTGTAACTAGGTTGTATACGTTGTTCGCCCAGTTTTGGATTGTTGTATAACGGCAATATGCATCTTTCTTAATGATGATTTCTACTACCGCACTATGCAGTGAGTTAGTCGTGTAAACAGGTGCAGTACAACCTTCTACGTAGTGTACATGTGCGCCTTCGTCTACGATGATAAGCGTACGCTCGAATTGTCCCATATTTTCAGAGTTAATACGGAAATACGCTTGAAGTGGTGTATCAACTTTAATACCTTTTGGAACGTAGATGAATGATCCACCAGACCAAACTGCAGAGTTTAATGCAGAGAATTTGTTGTCTGTTGGTGGGATTATTTTTCCGAAATGCTCGCGGAAAATATCTTCGTTCTCTTTTAATGCGCTATCTGTATCTTTGAAGACGATTCCTAGAGCTTCTAGGTCTTCTTTCATGTTGTGGTATACAACTTCAGATTCGTACTGTGCAGATACACCAGCTAAATATTTTTGCTCAGCTTCAGGAATACCTAATTTATCAAATGTCGCTTTAATTTCCTCAGGTACTTCATCCCAAGACTTCTCAGATTTCTCAGATGGTTTTACGTAGTACGTAATTTCATCGAAATCTAAGTCGTTTAAGTCGCCGCCCCATTGTGGCATTGGCATTTCATAGAACTTATCCAGTGATTTTAAACGGAAGTCTAACATCCACTGTGGTTCTTCTTTCATACGTGAAATCTCTTCAACGATTTCTTTTGTTAAACCGCGTCCAGCACGGAAAATCGAAACGTCTTTATCCTTGAAACCATATTTATAATCGCCGATATCTGGCAGTTGCTTCGCCATGTTGGTGTGTCCCTCCTTATATAACCTCGTTTTTAGGAACCTTTAACATTACTTATCTTCGTTTAAGCCCTTTTCTAACGCTTTCCACGCTAATGTTGCACATTTAATACGTGCCGGGAACTTGCATACGCCTTGTAATGCTTCAATATCTCCTAAATCAATGCTGTCATCATACTCTTTTCCTAGCATCATGTCAGAGAAAATTTTAGAAAGCTGAAGTGCTTCTTCAATTTTCTTTCCTTTTACTGCTTGTGTCATCATTGAAGCTGAAGACATTGAAATTGAACATCCTTCGCCTTCAAACTTCGCTTCTTGTACAATACCCTCTTCTACTTTCATCGTAAGTTGAATACGATCGCCGCAAGTTGGATTGTTCAAGTTAACGGTAACACTATCTTCTAACACGCCATGGTTACGAGGATTTTTGTAATGATCCATAATAACTTGACGATATAACGTATCTAAATTATTAAATGACATTTGTGAAATACTCCTTTGTCTTGATTAGCGATTCAACAAATGTATCAATTTCTTCTTTTGTATTATATAAATAGAAGCTCGCACGTGCTGTTGAAGAAGCTTTTAGCCACTTCATAAGTGGTTGTGCACAGTGATGTCCTGCGCGAACCGCAATGCCTTCTACATCTAATACAGTTGCTACATCGTGAGGATGTACGTCTTCAATATTAAATGTAACTAGACCAGCGCGATGCTTTGGACCATAAATTGTAACGCCATCTACTTCTGATAGTCTTTCTAAAGCGTATTGCGCTAATTCATGTTCATGCTTTTCAATATTATGAAGACCGATTTCTTCTAAGAAATCAATTGCCGCACCAAGTCCGATTGCATTACCGATAATCGGTGTACCTGCTTCGAACTTCCACGGAAGCTCTTTCCAAGTAGACTCTTGTAAGTCTACGAAATCAATCATTTCACCACCAAATTCAATTGGTTCCATATTGTTTAGCAATTCTTTCTTACCATATAATACGCCGACACCTGTTGGTCCGCACATCTTATGAGCAGATAATGCGTAGAAATCACAGTTTAAATCTTGTACATCCACTTTCATATGAGGTGCACTTTGTGCTCCATCAACGATCATGATTGCACCGTTTTCATGTGCGATTGCTCCGATTTCTTTTACAGGGTTAATCGTTCCAAGTACGTTTGACACGTGCATAATAGAAACGATTTTTGTATTCGGTGTAAATGTTTGACGAACATCTTCTAAAGAAATTGTACCGTCTAGTTGAAGCGGAAGGTATTTTAAAGTTGCGCCAGTTTTCTTCGCAACTTGTTGCCACGGAATGATGTTACTATGGTGCTCCATGTAAGAGATGACGATTTCATCGCCTTCTTTTACATTATCAAGACCATAGCTAGCTGCTACTGTATTTAATGCAGTTGTCGTTCCGCGCGTGAAAATAATCTCTTCCATTGATTTCGCATTAATAAACTTGCGAACTTTCTCACGTGCACCTTCATACGCGTCGGTAGCTTTCGTACCGAGCGTATGAACACCGCGATGCACGTTAGAATTATATTCTTTATAATAACGTTCTAACGTTTCAATGACTTGAATTGGTTTTTGAGAAGTTGCTGCACTATCGAAATAAACAAGTTGTTTGCCGTTCACTTTTTGATCAAGAATTGGAAACTGTTTGCGTATTTCATGAATATTCATTAGCGAACTTTCCTTTCAATTACCTCAACAAGCTGTGCTTTTACTCCTTCAATTGGAAGCTCATTTACTACAGGTGCTAAGAATCCATGGATGACTAAACGTTCTGCTTCGCGTTTTGGAATCCCACGGCTCATCAAGTAGTATAATTGGTATGGATCTACGCGGCCTACTGAAGCTGCGTGACCTGCCATTACATCATCTTCGTCGATTAAAAGAATTGGGTTTGCATCACCGCGAGCTTTCTCATCTAACATAAGAACGCGAGAAGATTGTTGTGCATTTGATTTAGATGCACCGTGTTCAATCTTACCAATTCCATTAAAGATAGATGTTGCACTATCTTTTTGTACTCCGTGTTTTAAAATCCAACCTTCAGAGTGTTTACCGAAGTGAACAACTTTAGTTGTAAAGTTTTGTGTTTGGTTACCACGGCCAATTGTTACTGTTTTTGTATCAGCAAATGATCCGTCGCCCATTAAGTTCGTAACGTTCTCTGAGATTGTATTTCCGTCATTCATAAGGCCTAGAGCCCAATCAATACGGCCGTCGCGTCCAACAATGCCGCGGCGGTTAACGTAAGTTGTTACATCTTTCGCTAATAAATCAACCGCACCGAATTTCACTTGTGCGCCTTGTTCCACGATTACTTCTGCTACGATATTTGCAATACCTTTAGCATTTTCATTTGCAACGTAGTTTTCTACATAAGTTGCAGTACTGTTCGCATCAGCTACGAATAATACGTGGTTATATACGTTAGCTTCTTCGCCGTCTACTAAGAATACAGCTTGAAGTGGAGTTTCAAGAACAACGTTTTTCGGAACATATACGAATGCACCGCCGTTGATTAATGCAGCATGAAGTGCAGTTAGACGATGTTCGTCTACTTTCACGCCGTCTTTCATTAAGTACTTTTGTACTAGTTCAGTATGCTCTGTTGCAGCTGTTACGATGTCTGTAAAAATAACACCTTTTTCTTTCGCTTCGTCTGCTAAAGAAACGAACGCAGTTGTACCAGTACGTTGTACCAATACGCTGTTATTTTCATCGATTAAGTTTTTCACTGCCTCTGGAAGCTCTGTTAAAGAACTTACAGGCTCTTGCTTAGCAGCGTCGCCTTTTCCGATAAAGTCCCATTTGTCAATTTTCGTTTTATCAGGCGTTGGCATTGGAAGTTCAGTTGCTTGTGCAAGAGCTTGTAAGCGGAACTCAGTCAACCAAGCAGCTTCGTTTACTTCGCTTGCGCGCTGACGGATTGTTTCTTGATCGAAAGGTAATGTACCGATTGTCATGTTTATGCTCCTCTCTTACGCTTCTTGCTCTGCTGTTTCGTCTTCAATACCTAATTCTTTTTTAATCCAGTCGTAACCTTCAGCTTCTAGACGTTGTGCAAGCTCAGGGCCACCAGATTTAACGATACGACCGTTCATCATAACGTGAACGAAGTCTGGAGTGATGTAGTTTAATAGACGTTGGTAATGCGTAATCATTAGGCAACCGAAATCTTCACCGCGCATTTGGTTAATACCTTTAGATACAACTTTTAATGCATCGATATCAAGACCAGAGTCGATTTCATCTAAGATTGCGATTTTTGGCTCAATCATCATTAATTGAAGAATCTCGTTACGTTTTTTCTCACCACCAGAGAAACCTTCGTTTAAGTAACGTTGTGCCATTTCTGGATCCATTTCTAGGAATTCCATGTTTTTATCTAATGTACGGATAAATTTCATAAGAGAAATTTCTTCGCCTTCTTCACGACGTGCATTAATTGCAGAACGTAAGAAGTCAGCGTTTGTTACTCCGCTAATTTCACTTGGATATTGCATTGCTAGGAATAGACCTGCTTGCGCGCGCTCGTCTACTTCCATTTCTAATACATCTTCACCGTCGATGATGATGCTACCTTCTGTTACTTCATACTTTGGGTGACCCATAATTGCAGAAGATAAAGTTGATTTACCTGTTCCGTTAGGTCCCATGATTGCGTGGATTTCTCCACCTTTTACTTCAAGGTTTACACCCTTTAAAATTTCTTTGCCATCAATTGATACATGTAAGTCTTTAACCGTTAATGTAGAACCAGCCATCTCAATACCTCCATTAATCCTATATATACATTTTAAAAATTACTAAAACGTTCATATTCTCATTTTATTCTCATTCTAATCTTATATCAAATAAAATGATATCGCAAACGCTGAAAAAATGTAACAATTTTTTCACAAATGTATATAAGTATTTCCCTTGCATCCTTATATGATACACCTTTCTTCTTATTTATATAAAGAAAAAAGAACTGGTAATTTCCAGTCCTTTCCTGCACTTATTCATTTACCGGAAGTACAGCACCTTTATATTCTTTATTAATAAAATCTTGAATTTCTTTTGAATGTAGTACTTCTACTAGTTCTTTAATTTCTTTTTTCTTCTCATCGCCTTTACGAACTGCAATAATATTTGCATAAGGAGAGTCTGATCCTTCAATTGCAATTGCATCCTTTTTCGGATTTAATTTTGCATCAATTGCGTAGTTTGAATTAATAAATAAAGCATCACCTTCATTGTTTTCGTACAGCTTCGGTGAAAGTCCAGGTTCTACATCTGTTTTAAACTTTAAATTTTTCGGGTTTTCTACAACATCTTTTACTGTCGCTTTAACAACATCTACACCGTCTTTTAATTTAATAACGCCGCCTTTTTGTAACAACGCTAACATACGACCACGCTCAGCTACGTTATTACTCATAATAACCGTTCCTCCATCTGGAAGCTCTTTTAAGCTTTTATATTTCTTAGAATAAATGCCCATTGGCTCTAAATGAATTTTTCCTGCGTTTACAATTTTATATCCTTTTTCTTGAATTTCTTTATCTAAATACGGAATGTGTTGAAAGTAGTTCGCATCAATTTCTTTATCCGCTAACGCTTTATTCGGTAACACATAGTCCTGGAATTTTTTAATCTCTAATTTAATACCTTTTTTCTCTAATATCGGTTGTGCTTTCTCTAAAATAACAGCGTGCGGCACGTTAGAAGCTCCAACAACAAGCTTATTCTCCTCTTTCCCCCCGCAGGCAGCTAATGTAAATACAGACAGTGCTGTAACAGCTGACAGTATAATCTTTTTCATATGACGTCTCCCCTTCTCCCCTATAGTTATGTAGTTAGAAAAAAGAGCCGGCATACACCAGCCCTTCTTCAAACGATTATTCTTTTACAGGAACAACTGCCCCTTTATATTCTTTATTAATAAAATCTTCAATTTCTTTAGAATGCAGCACTTCTACAAGAGCTTTAATTTCTTTCTTATCTTTATCGCCTTTACGAACTGCTACTACGTTTGCGTACGGTGAATCACTACCTTCAATTGCAATTGCGTCTTTTTCTGGATTTAATTTCGCATCAATTGCATAGTTAGAGTTAATTAGAACTGCATCGCCTTCTTTATTGTTATACACTTGTGGTAATAAACCAGGCTCGATATCCGTTTTGAATTTTAAGTTTTTCGGATTATCTGCAATATCTTTCGGAGTCGCTTTAACTGGATCTACTCCGTCTTTAATTTTTAAAATGCCTTCTTTTTGTAAAATTGCTAAACCACGTCCATGATCAGCAACAGAATTACTCATAATAATTGTCGCCCCGTCTGGAAGTTCTTTTAAGCTCTTATATTTTTGAGAGTACACGCCAATTGGTTCTAAATGAATTTTCCCCGCTATTTCAAAATCATATTTTTTATCTTTAATTTCTTTTTCTAAATACGGAATGTGCTGGAAGTAGTTTGCATCTAAATCCTTATCCGCCAATGATTTATTCGGCAACACGTAATCTTGGAATTTTTTAATTTCTAACTCAATTCCTTTTTTCTCAAGTAACGGCTTTGCCTTTTCTAAAATAACAGCGTGCGGTACGTTAGAAGCACCAACAACTAGTTTCTTTTCATCTTTATCTTTCCCACCACAAGCAGCTAGCCCAAAAATCGAAGTTGTAATAAGTGCTGTAAGTAATAATTTTTTCATTTGAAATACCCTCCCGTTTTTCATTATCTTTTATCTATTCGAGTCGTTACACTATCACCAATCCACTGAATGAAAAATACAACTAGTAATACACAAATTGTCGCAACGATTGTTACATCGTTATTTCCTCGCTGGAACCCTTCTAAATAAGCAAGTGTTCCAAGGCCACCAGCACCAACAACACCTGCCATTGCTGTATAACCTACTAAAGCAATTGTCGTTACCGTAATACCAGATACTAATGCTGGTAACGCTTCTGGAATTAATACTTTCAAAATGATTGTGCTTGTTTTTGCTCCCATTGCTTTTGAAGCTTCAATTACACCTTTATCAATTTCACGAAGTGCGATTTCAACCATTCTCGCGTAAAATGGTGCCGCTCCAATAATTAAAGCTGGCAGCGCTGCACTCGCTCCGAGAATTGTTCCGAGAAGAATCTTTGTGAATGGGATTAATAAAATAATTAAAATGATGAACGGTATAGAACGGAAAATGTTTACAAACGCTCCAATCACCGTATTAATCGCTTTATTTTCCCATAAATTATCTTTCGCTGTCATAAAGAGTAATAGTCCTAAAATAAGTCCTAAAACAAATGTGGCAAGCGCTGCGATTGCCGTCATATATAACGTTTCACCAGTTGCTTCTAACATTTGATTCCAATCAACATTTGCGATTAACTTATCCATGTGCAATCACCTCCAGCTCTACTTGATCTTGATGAATCCCTTCTATTGCTTGCTGGATTGCTGTTTCTTCACCATTTAAATGAACGACTAAACTTCCGTAAGAGCCGTTATTCGTTTGTGCGATATTTCCTTGCAAAATGCTAACTTCTATATCACCGCGCTGCATTAACCTTTGAAGTACCGGTCTTTCTACCGCTTCACCGACAAACTGCAAACGAATTACTTTTCCATCTGGATACTTTTCTATTAAACTTTCAATCGTTTCATTCGTATCTTCAGAATCAGTTAACTGCTGTACAAATCGTTTTGTAATGTCTTGCTGTGGATTACGGAATACGTCAAGTACTGGACCCGTTTCTACGATCTTCCCTTTCTCCATTACAGCAACTCGATTACAAATTTTGCGAATAACGTGCATCTCATGCGTAATCAATACAATTGTTAATCCGAGACGCTTATTAATATCTAACAATAAATCCAAAATTTGATCCGTCGTTTCCGGATCAAGAGCTGACGTTGCTTCATCACATAAAAGTACTTGTGGATTGTTAGCTAACGCTCTTGCAATCCCGACGCGCTGCTTTTGTCCACCACTTAGCTGAGATGGGTACGCGTCTCCTCTTCCCTCTAATCCAACAAGATGAATTAACTCATCGACACGTTTTCTTCTCTCCGCCTTATCGACACCTGCAATTTCAAGTGGGAATGCGATATTTTCACGCACAGTTCGTGACCAAAGTAAGTTGAAATGCTGAAAAATCATTCCGATTTCTTGTCTTGCCTTACGAAGTTCATTTCCAGTAATTGCTGAAATCACACGATTCGCAATTGTAATTTGCCCAGACGTTGGTTTCTCTAACTGATTAAACAATCGGATTAAAGAACTTTTCCCAGCGCCACTATATCCGATAACACCAAATATTTCGCCTTTCTCTATTTGTAAGTTGGCGTTATCTACAGCAGTGACATCACCGCTTTTTGCCTTATATATTTTCTTTACATTCTCTAATAAAATCATGGTGTATCACCCCTTTTTTAAATAAAAAGCGCAAGCGGCTCGTTTAGAACAAGAGGGCGTTGGAATCCCTGACGTAGAGGCGCTTTTTGCCTCATAGGAAGGGATGAAACGACCGACTGTTCTAGCCGCTGGAGCTAGATTTCATAAAGATTTTAGATTTACTCCGCAATTTTTTATTTTTGATGCGTGTAATCTATCGCTACTGCTCATCTTGCTGTTTGAATGTCCTCCGCATTCAAACAACAAAAAAACCTTTCCGCTTCTAGAGAAGCAGAAAGGTTTATATGCGTATATAACAACATTATACCTCTCTCTCATCTCTCAAAGCATTTGCTTTGCAGGAATTGGCACCATTTCAACATAAGTTGACGGTTGCCGGGCTTCACAGGGCACAGTCCCTCCACCTCTCTTAATAAGAGAAATCAGATTAAATTTTCGTCTGATTTAAAATTTATGAAATTGTCTATATTTTATGAATTGAATTGTATCAATATCCACATGCTGTGTCAACAGAAATTTTCGTAAAAAAAGAAACTTCAGAATTTTAAGCTCCGACTGACATCGGTTTACATATATGAAACATCGATTCAACTAATAACATCGTTCGATACGTTCCAGAATATTGTACCCGTCCATCACTCATTAACTTTTGCAACCTCATATTTCCAGTCACTAATTTTTGTACATCCTCTTCCTCTAAACAAACGATTTGTTCCGTTCCTCTCGCCTCTTTCAAAAGTTCTATATAATCTCTTGAAATTTGTAACGAACAGCATTCATCTCCAAAACGAAAATTAACAGTTCTTTCTCCTTGCCTTAAAAGCGGTTCTAAATGATATTGACCATTAGCGTAATTTACAAATGATTGCAGCAAAGAATATAATTTCATCCTAAATCACATCCCTCATATCACTTTCTATTACATACCATTCCCTCTTATTAAAGAGCAATCCTGTTACTTTCGCTCGACAAATACTGTATCTATCACGCATGTCGACATATTTCCCAAGAAATATGTCGAGGCGGCAAAAACTTTGCCGCCTACTTTAATTCCGTATATAAATATTCAACCGAATGAAATGCATATATTTTCTTCATCAGTGTCCCATTTTCAAAAATAAGTAAACACGGTACACTTTCTATCCCATACTCTTTCGCTAAATGCGGGGCATAATTTAAATCTAACATTCCAATTTTCAAATCTTCAATCGTCATCTCGACGACCGTTAACATCTTCTTTGCTAATTGGCATGTTCCACACATTGGTGTATACACATATAACACTGTTTTTTCTTCATTTCCTATTAGGGCTGTAGCTTCGGCACCTGTCCAATCAATCACTTCTATCATTCCTTACCGTAAATATTCTGTATAAACGTCAATGTCAGCTCCCCATAACACATTTGCTAAATGTGAAGAAGGTGCAGTCGCCACCTCGCGATACGAGCGATCAATATAAATATGCTCTGCTTGCGGAAATTCTTTTCGGAATTGTTTCCTTAACTTTTCTCCTGCATCATCAGCATCCACTAGCACATATACGTCCTTATCAAAAAATTGATCAATGAGCTCATCCATTTTCGACAAACCAATTGTACCATTTGTACAAACAATTTCCACTGGTTCACGAATAATAGATTCAATCTTTCTTCTATCCGATTTACCTTCTACAATAATGACTTTTTCCACATAAATCATATGTCATCACCCGATCACCATATACTATACAACCTTTAACTTAGTATATAGTATATTCGTTATTTTCATGTTGTTTCCTGTTTATTTTTGCAAAAGAAAAGCGGAAGCGGATCGCTCAGAACAAGAGGGCATTGGAACTCCTGAACTAGAGGCGCCTTTTGCCTCAAGTGAAGGAGTGAAATGACCGACTGTTCTAGCCGCTGGAGCTGGATCATAACGAAAAGCGGAACCGACTGTTTAGCCCTGTTGGCTAAGGTTCTTTCGCACAAAAAACACATGAAATCTTACCGAAGAGAAGTTATTCCCCTAATAGCTGATTCATTTATATGTGATTTAAAACTTATTATGTACATAAAATAAAAAAGGACAGCACAAAGGCTGTCCTTTTTCTTCGACTATAATTAGTCTTGGTTTGTCATTTCTGCATATTTTTCTGCAGTTAATAACTTCTCAACTTGGCTTGCATCAGAAAGTTCAACTTTAACCATCCATGCACCCTCGTATGGAGATTCGTTAACTAGTTCTGGTTGGTCACTTAATTCTTCGTTTACTGCTACAACTTTACCACTTACAGGTGCGTATAATTCAGAAACTGTTTTAACAGATTCTACGCTTCCGAATGGCTCGTCAGCTTGAATTGTTGCACCTACTTCAGGAAGTTCAACGAATACGATATCGCCTAACTCACCTTGCGCAAAATGAGTAATACCGATAACAACCGCATTACCTTCTGTTTTTACCCATTCGTGTTCTTCAGAGTAACGTAAATTATTTGGAATGCTCATGACTGTACCTCCAGTGAATGTATTAATTATGTAAAAATACCTTATTGGTACTTTTTCCACACACTTTCAAACTGCTCTTCGTTAAAACCAAGTGTTACACTCGTTCCATCTGTTACAATTGGACGTTTAATTAACATGCCATCAGATGCTAAAAGCTCGTACATTTCGTCTTCGCTTGCATCCTTTAACTTATCTTTTAAACCAAGTTCGCGGTAACGCATACCACTTGTATTAAAGAATTTTTTTAATGGTAATTCACTTTTCTCATGTAAATTACGTAAATCTTCTTTTGACGGTGGATTTTCAACAATATGAATCATCTCATATGCTACATCGTTTGCCTCAAACCATTTCTTTGCTTTTTGACATGTGCCACACTTTGGATATGAATAAAATGTTACTGTCATAAATTCACCTACTTTTTTACTAACCTTTACCTTTATCATATAGAAAACATTTTATTATTTCAAACGATTATTCGCTAAACTTTTACTTATTTCGTGATAATTTTTAATAATCCTGCTAATTTTTCTTATTTTTCCGCCATTTATTAAGAAAAAATAAATATATAATTTTTTTAAAAGTTTTTTCTCATCCCACGCCGAACATATATCTTAAACAAACGTTTGATTAATTTCATATTTTTCTACCTCAGCCTTTGGAATACGTAGATTCTTTCATACCGAACAAATACCTTAAACAAACGTTTGATTAATTTCGTGTTTTTCTACATCCACCGTTGAAAAACATGATTTTTCCCATACCAAACATACCTCTTAAACAAACGTTTGATTAATTTCATGTTTTTCTATATCACCGTTGAAAAACATGATTTTCTATACCGAACATATCTCTTAAACAAACGTTTATTTAAAAAATAAGAAGCCCTTTTACAGGCTCCTTCATCATCGACTTAAATAATCCGAAATGGTTTGAAATACTACTATATACATATTATGAATATTTTGATTGGAAACCGTATCATTATATAATCCTATACCCCAATATTGTCCTTCGGGTCTTCCCATATTCACAAAACCTTGCGTATACATCATTGCCCTATCCCTTGGAGCATTGTCAAAATCTAAATCTTTTTCAGTAAAAATCAAATACGGTCTATCTTGTAAACCAATAAAAAACACCGGCTTCTTTAACGATAAAAATAAGTCCGTATACTGTTCCTTTGATGCTTCTTGAAAATATTCTTTCATGACGAGAAAACCATCAACTTTTGCTGATTTCTCCCGCATCTCTTCTAACTTCACTTTTTCAAACTTTATATTTCTAAATGTATCTTTCGGCTTTTCACCAACAACTCCAATGACGAGTGCTCTCCCGTTATATTCTAAATTCTCTCCTTCTTTATCCTTTGCACACCCAGTACTCACTAGGCATAACAATATAAAAACTAAGAAATAAAGTGAACGCTTCATATAGCACCCTCCCCCTCTTTTAAGTCAAGTGACAAAAATGTAAGGTGAATTCAAGAAAATGTAAGTAAAATCGATAGCCCAATTGGATTTTCTATATTATAATCAATTGAATTTATTTACATTACTAAAACATAGGAGATTATCATGAAAAAATTTAAACTTTCATCTCTTCTTCCGTTAAGTTATATACTTCTACTCGTACTCGTAAGTCCCCTTTACGATGTATTAAATAAATCTACTGTTCACGCAGTAGATGTCACAACTGTAGTAGATGATTGGATTCCATTTGTGAAAGCATTTATTATTCCTTACTTACTTTGGTTTCCATACTTATACGGTGCACTTATTTATTACTGTTTTGCTGATCGAAAGCAATATTATGTCACTTTAAGTAGTGTAATTCTTGGAAAACTTGCTTGTTTTTCGATTTATTTTTTTTGGCAGACAACTGTACCACGCCCAACCGTCGTTGGAACAGATGTATTTTCCGAACTAGTCCGCTATATTTATAGTATTGATCATCCAGTAAACTGCTTCCCAAGCATTCATGTCCTTACGACATTTGTAATTATGTTAGCTGCCTTTAAGCGTAGAGAACAGCATACTTTGGAATATTACATCCTTACTTTCTTCGGTACGCTTATTATTTTATCAACATTATTTACGAAGCAGCATGCCTTTGTAGATGCAGTTTCTGGAATGACGCTCGCAAGTGTACTATACTTCGGTGTCCAGCTCTTATTAGCAAAAGAAACAGTGACAGTTCCAGTAAAACAAAATCATAAAATGTAAAAAAGCAGACTGTGGCTTCTTCAGTCTGCTTTTCTCTATATTAAGGAGATTTTCAAATTAAGATTGCGGTACAGTCATATCACCAGAATGAATACGACCTGCTTTTTTAAGAGCAATGTAAAGTATATAAGAAACAGCTACTGGGATGATAATATAAGTGATTATCATCGCTGGGACAACCTCCCACCCTTGGCTGGAAATTAAATTAATTGGTGCGATAAGGGAGCTTAATCCAAGACCTGCAATTTCTTTTCCTGCTTCCAGTTGGAAAATTAATGCTGATACTGGGCCCACTATAGCACTGGCGACGACAGTTGGGACGAGAATCATTGGATTTTTAGTAATGTTCGGCAACTGTACTTTTGGAGTACAAAGTGCCTGAGCTAATATGCCACCTAAATTATTTTCTTTCGCTGAAATAACAGAGAATCCGATAAATTGAGCAACACATCCTGCAAGTGCTGCACCGCCTGCAACACCATCTAAGCTAAGTGCTATCGCTAAAGCAGCTGATGAAGCTGGAGAGATAAGTAATAGTCCCCAAACTACAGCAATCACGATAGAAGCGATAAATGGGCTACCAGCTGAACTATCTTTAATGAATGCTCCAACTGTATTTAAAACTGGGCTAATATTTTGAGCTAACCAAATACCGACTAAACCAGAACCTAATATTGCTGCAAATGGAACGAGCATCATATCTAAAGCAGTTTTTCCACTTAATCGTTTACCAATATAAACTGCTAAAGTCGCTGTTAATAATGCACCAATTGGTTCGCCTGTTTTAATGATGAGACCAGCTTCAGTAATTGAAATTGAACCAGCTCCAATTGCTCCAGCTACCATCGCTGAGAAAATTACAAGTCCGTTTGCACCGAGCATAAAAGCAATCCCGGCTCCAATTGCTGGTGCCATAAGTGATTTTGCAACAACTCCGATTGTAATAAGTAACGGGATATCAACAATTCTTCCTATATTTTCGATCAGTAAACCAATTCCAAGGGATACGAAAATACCCTGTGCGATTCCGGCAGAAGCTTTAAACATACGAGACATTATATATTCCTTCATTTGTTTCACCTTCTCCTATAATTTAGTAACCAATTGTTTTCATATAATCGCGTAAAACATCGTTTGATTTTGCAAAGCGGCTTTCTTCATCTTCTAATAAGTTCAGTTCTACCACTTCTCTTATACCGTCTCTAGTAATAATTGCTGGTACTCCTGTACAAATATCGTATTCGCCATATTCACCATCTAAAATGGCTGAAACAGCGATAACACGGTGATCATCATTGAAGATTGAGCGAGCAATATACGCTAGAGAATTTCCAATTCCGTAATAAGTAGTTCCTTTACGTTTATAAATTTCCCATCCAGCTTTTGCAGTCTTCTCAACAATTTCATCTAAATCTATTTCACCAAAGCATTCTTTTTGTTCCTCTAAAATTTGCAGAATTGGTTTTCCACCAACAGTTACATGAGACCAAGCAACCATTTGAGAATCACCATGTTCTCCTAATGAATACCCATGAATACTACGAGGGTCTACATGTAACATTTCAGATAAAATTGTTCTTAAGCGAGAAGAATCTAGTGATGTACCTGTACCAATCACACGATTTCTAGGTAATCCAGATAGCTTCCACACTTGATATGTAATAATGTCAACTGGGTTCGATGCGAGTAAGAAAATGCCATCAAATCCACTTTCCATTACGCCGCCAACAACACTTTCCATAATCTTAGCGCTTGCTCCTAAAGTGTCTAAACGACTTTGTCCAGGCTTCGGCGCTGGTCCTGCTGTAATAATGACAATGTCCATATCTTTGCAGTCTTCATAACTTCCTGCATATACTTTTGTTCTTGTATTTGTAAAGTTAATGCAGTGCGATAAATCCATCGCTTCTCCAACTGCACGTTCATGATTTATATCAATTAACAATAGCTCTTCGCAGATTCCTTGATTCACAATGGAATACGCACAGCTTGATCCAACTAATCCAGTACCGATAATTGCAATTTTTCTTGTATTTCTTTTCATAGCAATCTCTCCTAATTGATCATATAATCTATTTCTTTTGTTCTTTACACTCTTCATTATAGAGATTCCCACGATAGAAACCATGGATACTTTGTGAAACATTGAACAAACTTTTGTCCTTTTTGTGAATTGTTATATTCAATTTTCGTCATATTTGTTACAACTGGAAAAATATTTATTACATATTTATTGACATGTACAAAACAAAAAAACGAGCGACTTCATTCGCTCGTTTTTCAGCACACTATTCCGCACTTAATTGACTTTTTAATTGTTGCACAATCATCGGATTAGCCGGTGCTGCTGGCTTATAATAACTTTTTTGCTTTGCGTATTCATACATATTACGTTGACGCATTTCATCTTGATTACGAATTTGAATTAACGTTTGATGTAACTGTTCATTATCAGACTGAGAAATATAATTTGCATAACTTGTTAAACTTGAATTTAACCCTGCTAAATAATCGTTTACCATATCTTTTTCATTCATTTCTCTCTTCCTCCTATCCTAAAAAAGTCATTAATTGCTGTTTCGTATTTCGTGCATCTTGTGCATCCTTTTGCAGCATTTGTTTCAGTTGTGGATCTGTACAAGCCTGTGCATACTGGTCCAATTTGTTAATGATTGTCGCATGTCCACCAATTAAATGACGTAAGTTTTCCACTTCAAGCTCTGTTAAATTTTGCATAGATCATACCTGCCTTTCTTTGTTCATTCGTCATTAGTATTTGGTTCTTTTTGGATTGTATGCGTTAACTTTTCCTACTTATAAACAAAATAAAAGATGAATAGCTAGGCCATTCATCTTTCATGCTAAATATTCGTTCAATTTTATAAAGAGGCAATCATACTTATACTCACAAGTAAGTTCCATGCAATATGTAAAATGATACTAGGTACAATAGATTGCGTCTTCTTATATAACATAGCAAATACAATCCCCATCATCATTGCTGTAATCGGATAACCATCATGAAGAATCCCAAAAATGAAGGAAGAACCCATGATACCAATTAGAAAATTATATTTTTTTCCAAAAACCGATATAAAATACCTCGAAATAAAATTTCTTCTATAACTGGTGTAATTATATCGGTACTTAAAATATATATAACACTTTGAATTATGCCATTTTGAAGAGGTATGTTTCCTAATTGTTCTTGTTGTTTCTCTGGGCTTTCAAAACTAAACACATCAAACATTAAATATTGTGATAAACAAATGATAATAACATCAATTAATAGATACAAGTATGTCTTCCCATTCTTCAAAACAGATATATCCCAAATGTTCTTAATAAAATGAAGCACTGGTTTATAAGCAAATGAAACAATAGTAACAACAGCTGCCTCAAATAGGGTTAAATAATAAACCTCTAAATTATTACGTATTGCTTCTTCTCCATAAATCCCAAGAGCTAAAAAAAGGAATAATCCCCCTATTAATAGGAACCCAAAAATACTTGCTATCATTACTAATAAATTTTTATATGTTAAATTGTCCGTTCTCTCTTCTACGCTATAAGCTTCTAATACTGTTTTACTCATACTATTCCTCCACTTGTTTTAATTCATTTTTATCTATAATTATTAATATGAATATATAAATAACATAACGAAAAATAAAATAAGAATAATATGCAATTTTACATATTGTGAAAACCCTGCATTCTATAGTTTTAGAATTCAAATTACTATATAATAATTATTAAATAAAAACTCCGAAAACTCATAACATCCTAGTTATCAAATCAATCACCTAAATTAAAAGTAGCACCTTTACAAAAATTCTTTCTATTTGTTATTACACCATCTTGCTTATTCACCATGACACTCGCATCATATAAAACTTTTTAATTGAAGGAGAGATAAACATGAAAACACATGACTTCCTTACAGAAATCCAGAAAAGCTCTGAGCCTAATCCATATCACGATCCTATCGTATTTATTTTCTTTGGCTTTTTCTTAGCTATATATACCTTTTTAAAGCCTGCAAAATAATATCATTTAGGAGTAGCACCACATTACCGTCAAGCTACCGAAACTGGTTACCCCCAAAACGAAAAAAATGAGTCGAATTCTTATAAACAATTAGAGAAAGAAAATTTTTTAGTTTTGGGAATACCTTAGACTCTTGGCTTGATGGATATGCATAGTACCTCTTTTAGTGAAAAATGTACCTCTACGGCCTAGTTTTACACATTTCTCGGCTGAACTGCAAAAAAAGAAAAAAGGATGCCCTGTTATGGAAATCCTTTCTAGTTTTAAGCCCGAGGGCTTGTATTTAGTTTACTGTGGTAGAGTGAATTTAAACCCTTATGAAATCTTTATCTTGTAGTCTAAAAACAAGTATTCTGAAGTGTGTTCAACATATCCTTTATTTAATCGATTCACTTTCCATAAATCCCCTTAATGATTTGGGTACGTTTCTTTCAAAAAACTTACAGATTGTTTAATTAGCTCTTTTAGAACATTAATATCAATGTCTGCTATTTTATTAATGTATATACACGATTTTCCAGACGTGTATTTTCCAAAGTTTTTTAATAGTTCTTCACGCCTAGGATCACCCTCTGTAAAATACAAACTAATTTTAGCTTTTCTAGGAGAAAACCCTACTAATGGGGCATCTCCTTCATGACCGGATGCATATTTATAATGGTATGTACCAAATCCGATAATACTTGGCCCCCACAGCTTTGCTGTATATCCTGTTGTTTCAGTAAATATATCTAATAATTGATATGCATTTTCTCGCTTTTTAAGACTTTCAACACTTTCAATAAACTCAATTACACTATTGTTAGTTTCTGTTGTTTTGAGTTTGTACATATTAGAGGCACTCCTTTTTAGATATGGATTTTATCACATACATAATTATAATACAGCCGACACTATACATATCCATCAAGTTACGATAAGTTTGTATCCATATAATGAAAAAACGCTATTCTTTTTGTGGAAATATGCAGAAATAATGGTGTTTTTTTACTTAAAGACACTTAGTACTCTAAAATTGATGGGTATGGGGCGCCAAGAACCCTCTAAATTATTAGAGGGTTCTTTTTACTAAAACTACAATATGAGTTACTAATCCATTCTTCACTTCTTTATTGCTAAATTCCCCTCCGCTTCTTCAATCGCTCGTTGCATATGTAGCAAAGGATCTTTAATCATCTTCCCATGCCCTGTCGCCAATATAGTCGGCTTATATTCCAGCAATTTCTGAGCGCTTGTTAACGCCATATTCGCATCCCAAGTCCCGAACACCGGAAACGGAAAAAGCCACTTCAATTGCCCCGCAACCGCCACCCCGCCTCTCGTTTGAAACGCATCTCCAACAATGAGTGCATCATTTCTCGTATCTAAAAACGCCATTGATCCTGGTGTATGACCTGGAGTCTCAATCGCTACAAGAGAACCAATTCTATCTCCCTCCTGCAACAGAAAATCTGGAGTAGTCTGTATCTTTCTTGACACCCCCACTTTTATTGGCGTGTTTCTTTCTCCCTTTTGCAGTGACAAATCTCCTTCAAGTAAACGAGCATCTCTTTCAGAAATATAGACCGAAACATTCGGGAGTTCTTGTTTTATAGCATCAAGTGCTCCTACATGATCATCATGTGCATGTGTAATAACAATATTCGTAATTGGTTTCCCTATTTTTCGAGCCGATTCTAAAATCTTCTTTGCACAAAATGGTAAAGCTGCATCAATTAAAGTTAATCCTGTTTCTTCTTCGACAAAGTAACAGTTAATTGGACATAGACGCGGTAAAAATGCGATTTGATGAACTGTTCCTACTCTTATTAACTGCATCTCCTTTACCTCCATTAAAAAAACCGTTTACAAATACATATGTTCAACAGCCCTTTTCAAGAATCCACCAACAAAAAACCAGTAGCCATAAGGCTACTGGTTCCCTCTCATCTATTAAACTGTGTAACGCTCATCTTCTAAAATTTTCGCAGCAATTTCACGTTTCTTCGGAATTACGTTAAGTGGTGTGTGGCGAGTTAATTTACGTAATGATGATAACATCATACGTAGCATGTCGCCGTTTTCAACTGCGATAAGTGTTTCTTTCGCATCTGCTTCAATTTCGTTGAATGCTTCTTGGCAGAATACTTCAGTGTATAACACTTTTTGTTTATTCTTTTCAAGGCCAGTTGTTTTAATTGCTTTTTCTGTACGAAGAACAGCTGATTCCATTGCGTATAGGTTGCTTACAATGTCAGCGATATTCACAAGAATTTCTTGCTCTTTATCTAATGCTTTACCGTATTTTTGAGCTGCTAATCCAGCTACCATTAATCCGATTTTCTTCGCGTTCTTTACTAAATATTTTTGAAGTGCTAATGGCTCATCGCCTACTTCTTCTGGCATCATCATCATTAACTCTTCTTGTAATTTTTGTGCTTTTTGTAGTAATGGTAATTCACCTTTCATCGCTTTACGTAAGAACGTACCTGGTACGATTAGGCGGTTGATTTCGTTCGTTCCTTCGAAAATACGGTTAATACGCGAATCGCGGTACATTCTTTCAATCTCGTACTCTGCCATAAATCCGTAACCACCGTGAATTTGAACACCTTCATCTACTGTATAATCTAACACTTCAGAACCGAATACTTTATTTAAAGAGCACTCGATTGCATATTCAGCGATAGAAGCTGCTACTGCTTTACCGTCTTTTACTTCTTCTTCAGATAATGTGCTCATGCGGCTTTCGAATAAACCTACTGTACGATATACAGAGCTTTCAGCTGCATATGTTTTCGCTGCCATATTCGCAAGTTTCTCTTGAATTAATGGGAAGCGAGCGATTGGTTGTTTGAACTGTTGACGTTGATTTGCATATTGTGCTGAAATTTCTACTGCACGTTTCGCAGATCCAACTGTACCAACACCTAATTTATAACGGCCGATATTTAAAATGTTGAACGCGATAATATGGCCTTTACCAATTTCACCAAGTAGATTTTCTTTCGGTACTAATGCATCCTCTAAAATTAACGTACGAGTTGAAGAACATTTAATACCCATTTTCTTTTCTTCTGGGCTTGTAGATACACCAGCGTATTCTTTCTCTACGATAAATGCTGAGAAGTGCTCGCCATCTATTTTTGCGTATACGATAAATACGTCAGCGAATGCAGAGTTTGTAATCCATTGTTTTTCACCATTTAATACGTAATGCGTACCTTCTGCATTTAAACGTGCAGTTGTTTTTGCACCTAATGCATCAGATCCTGAACCTGGCTCAGTTAATGCATATGCAGCTAATTTTTCACCAGTTGCAAGTAGTGGTAAATATTTTTTCTTTTGCTCTTCGTTACCGAATAATACGATTGGTAAAGATCCGATACCAACGTGAGCACCGTGAGTGATTGCAAAACCACCAGCGCGCGAGAATTTCTCTGCGATTAACGCTGAGCTTACTTTATCAAGACCAATTCCGCCGTACTCTTCTGGTACGTCAGCACCTAATAAACCAAGTTCACCAGCTTCTTTTAAAAGACGCACAGAACGATCAAACTCGTGTTGCTCTAAATATTCAAGCTCCGGAAGAACTTCATTTACGATAAAGTCCTCTGTCGTTTTTGCAATCATTTTATGCTCAGATGAAAAATCTTCTGGCGTAAACACTTGATCAATCGTAATCTCATCTACTAAAAAGCTACCGCCTTTAACCGCACTTCCTACTGTTTTTTCCATGAAAATTTCCTCCTTTATATTTTCATAAGCCGCTTTTCTCATTTTGAAAGAAGCTGGCTCTCACGTTTATTTTTTATAAAGTGAAACTTTAATCAGTGGGGGTTTTGTTCCTTCCCACTGATTATTAGTTGAACCAATCGGGCGTTTACGGGCAGTTGATCTCCCACCTAACTTCTTTGCTCCAGCCGAATTTCGAGGTGGGAGTTTTACTGCCCGTTAATGCGGGATAACCCTTTGTTGCTTCCATTCTTTGCTTTAGCGTCCTCTTGTTCTAAGCGAGCCACCTGCACTTTTTTTATAATCTAGTTCCAGCGGCTAGAATGTTCGGTGGCTTCACTTCTTCCTACGAGGCAAAAAGCGCCTCTACGTCTGAAGCTCCATCCCCCTCACATTCTGAACGAGCCGCTTCCACTTTTTTTATAGTAATTCAAATACTCCCGCTGCTCCCATTCCGCCGCCGATACACATTGTTACGATACCGAATTGTTGGTTGCGGCGTTTCATTTCGTGAATAAGGGATAGTGTTAGTTTTGCTCCTGTACAGCCAAGTGGATGTCCAAGTGCGATTGCACCGCCGTTTACGTTTACTTTTTCTTCATCTAAACCAAGTTCACGAATAACTTGGATAGATTGAGAAGCGAACGCTTCATTTAGTTCGAATAGGCCGATATCAGATAGCTCTAAACCAGCTAATTTTAACGCTTTCGGAATTGCAGCGATTGGGCCGATTCCCATTACTTCTGGTGGTACACCAGCTACTGCGAATGAACGGAATTTTGCAAGTGGCTTCATGCCATCGCTCACTGCTTTTTCACGATCCATTAATAGTACAGATGCTGCACCGTCACTCATTTGTGAAGAGTTACCAGCCGTTACAGAACCGCGAACGTTAAATGCTGGACGTAATTTACCTAAAATGTCTAGCGTCGTCTCTGCTCTTACACCTTCGTCTTGTGCGAAAATGATTGTTTCTTCTTGCAGTTTGTTATTTGATCCAACAGTACGTAATGTTACATCTACAGATACTGTTTCATCAGCAAAGTTCCCTGCAGCTAATGCTTTTGCAGCACGTTGATGACTTCTTACCGCGAATGCATCTTGCTCTTCACGAGAAATTCCATATTTCACAGCAACTTGCTCTGCTGTATGTCCCATACCCATATAATATTCTGGAGCCGCTTCTACAAGGCGACTATTCGGACGAACAACGTGTCCCATCATCGGAACTAAACTCATTGATTCCGCTCCGCCTGATAATACAGCTTCAGAGTGACCAAGCATAATGCGTTCTGCTCCGTAAGCGATACTTTGTAAACCTGAAGAACAGTAACGGTTAATTGTAATAGCTGGAACATCGTAAGAAAGTCCTGCTAGCCCGCCGATATTACGAGCCATATTCAAACCTTGCTCTGCTTCTGGCATCGCACAACCGAAAATTAAATCATCAATTGGTCCTTCATAATTCGCACGCTTTAACGTTTCCTTTACTACTAACGCCCCTAGATCGTCAGGACGAACTGTTTTTAATGAACCCCTCTTTGCTTTTCCAATTGGTGTTCTTGCTCCCGCAACAATGACAGCTTCTCTCATGAACGATATCTCCCCTCGTTATTAGTTACGTAATGGCTTTCCTTTTACAAGCATGTGCTGCATTCTTGCTTGTGATTTCATCTCACTTACTAAGCTAATAAATGCTTCACGTTCTACATCTAATAAATACTGCTCATCAACTTCTGTTCCGTACGGCACTTTTCCGCCCGCAATGACATATGCAAGTTTCTTCGCAATGTGAAGATCATGCTCAGAAATGTAACCTGATAAATGCATTGCTTCTGCACCAAGTACAAGCGTTGCATATCCTGTCTCACCAACAACTGGTATCTTTTTGCGGATAGGCGCTTTATAACCCGCTTCATATAAAGCAAGTGCTTTTTGTTTCGCATCATATAGTAAGTGATCACCATTCACACTAATACCGTCTTTATCGCCTAAGAAGTTGTTCGATACAGCTTCTTGTGCTGATGTAGAAACTTTCGCCATCGCTACAGATTCGAATACTTTATTCGCAACTTTTTGTAAGTCGAATTCTACACCGTTTGCCATCTTGTTTAAGTGTTTAATGTATAGCTCTTTGTTACCCCCTCCGCCAGGGATTAGACCAACACCTACTTCTACTAAGCCCATATATGTTTCGCTAGAAGCTTGAATGCTCGCTGCTGGTAAACAAACTTCTGTACCGCCGCCAAGTGTCATACCATATGGCGCTGCTACAACTGGCTTAGAAGAATACTTAATTTTCGTCATTGCATCTTGGAAGTTTTTCACAACCCACTCAATTTCAAAGTAGTTGTCATCTTGTGCTTCCATTAAGATCATTGCAAGGTTCGCACCGACGCAGAAGTTCTTCGATTGGTTTCCGATAACAAGACCTTTATAATTTTTCTCTACTTCATCAACAGCGTAGTTAATCATTTGCGTAATATCCATACCGATTGCATTGCTCTTCGAATGGAATTCTAAGCAAAGGATGCCGTCGCCTAAATCAATTAAGCTCGCTCCGCTATTTTTCTTTAACACACCGTTTTTCGCTTTTAATTGCTTAAGCGAAATTGCTTTTTTGTTACGTTCGATTAGCTTATATTCACCGTTATCGTAATAGTAGCTATCGCCATTATCATGTTTATAGAAAGTAGCAAAACCTTTCTCTACCATTTCTTTCACCCAAGCAGGTACATTTACGCCGTTTTCTTCCATCTTTTGAACGGATTTTTCAACGCCAATTGCATCCCAAATTTCAAATGGACCTTGCTCCCAGCCGAAGCCCCATTTCATCGCTTGGTCAATTGCAACGATATCGTCAGCAATTTCTTTATGAAGTTTTGCAGAGTATAAAAGAGTTGGTGTGATAATATTCCATAACAACTCTCCTGCGCGATCTTTCGCGTATACAAGCGCTTTCAATTTATTCGCTAATCCTTTTTCTTGCTTACTTAGCTCTACGGATGCAGCTTTTAATTTTTTACGCGCTTCATATTCCATCGTTTCTGGATTTAATTCTAAAATTTCTTTTCCTTGTTTTAAGAAGAAGCCTTGCCCCGTTTTACTTCCAAGCCATTTTTTATCAAGCATGTCATGCATGAAAGCAGGTACTTTAAATACATCACGCTCTTCTTCTTGTACATTTTCATATACGTTATTTGCAACGTGTACAAATGTATCTAAACCAACAACATCTAATGTGCGGAACGTTGCGCTCTTCGGACGACCAATTAATGGACCTGTTACAGAGTCAACTTCTCCAATGCTATAGCCACGCTTAATCATTTCTTGAAGCGTTACAAGCAAGCCATACGTACCGATGCGGTTTCCAATAAAGTTTGTTGTGTCTTTTGCGATAACAACGCCTTTTCCAAGAACGTCTTCGCCAAATAGTTTCATGAAGCTTAATACTTGTGGATCAGTTTCTTTCGTCGGTATTACCTCTAGAAGTTTTAAATATCGTGGTGGGTTAAAAAAGTGTGTGCCTAAGAAGTGTTTCTGGAAGTCGTCTGAACGACCTTCTGCCATTTTTTCAACGGAAATTCCTGATGTATTTGAGCTCACAATCGAGCCAGGTTTACGGACCGCATCTACTTTTTCAAATAGTGTCTTTTTAACATCTAAGTTTTCAACTACTACTTCAATAATCCAATCTACATCAACAAGACGCTCAAGATCATCTTCTAAGTTTCCTGCTTCAATCAGTGCTAGATTACCTTTCACTGTCAGAGGAGCTGGTTTTTGCTTTACTAGTTTTTGCAAAGCCGTGTTACTAAAACGATTTCTCACACTTTTATGTTCTAATGTAAGTCCCTTCGCTTCTTCTTCTTTCGTAAGCGCCGGTGGTACAATATCAAGCAATAATGTCGGAATACCAATATTAGCTAAGTGTGCCGCAATTCCTGAACCCATTACGCCTGAACCTAGAACAGCAGCCTTTTTAATTTGGAACATCCATTTCTCCCCCTATTCTTGAATGAATGCTCATTCAATTTTTCGACATAAGTCGCAATCAATGAGTGAGCCTCTACTAATAAATATATGATACAGTTTGAATTTTCGCAATATATTTATTGATAAAATTTTCTGAAATAAATATATTTCTTTCATTTGGCTATGCTATACATGTGTATTTTCTTCATTAAAATGCACTTTCCCTTTTTATAATCTGACGAAACTGGAGGAATATATATGGCAAAACTTAAGAAGAACCCTTCAAAAGCTGGAATTAGCGCAGCAAGCGTAACTGGAAATGCAGGTCCGCATAATCACGGTGTTGAAAAAGGGCGTCAAGGTAATAACCAACAATATAAGAAGCATAATATGGGCGAAAAATAACGCTATATTTTTGGGCAGAGAACGTGGCATAATGATTAATGGCTGCTTTTTCTGCCCAATTTATTTGTACATATGGAAAACAAAAGAGGGAACGACGATGAAACGAACAATAATTATGATTGTAATGATTGCCACACTATTTACAGGGATGATTTTCTTCTCTTATGCACAACGGCAACAAGTTGTAAGAGTAGATCAACCTAACATTACTGGTCAATATGGGATTACAATCGATGCAGACACAGGGAAAATTTTGTATGGAAAACGTGAAGATGAACGCTCTTATCCGGCTAGTATAGCCAAAATGATGACGACTCTTCTCTTACTAGAGAATGTAAAAGAAGATGAGGAAATTACGATTACGGAAAATGCGATTAAAACGGAAAGTCAAAGTAAGAAGATTAAGCTTCACGCGGGTGAAAAATTAAAACGTGATGAGGCATTAAAGCTTATGCTGATCATTAGTGCAGACCCAATCGCTGAATCAATTGCAGAACATATTGCAGGATCAAAAGAAGGGTTTGTTAAAATGATGAATGCTAGAGCGAAAGAACTTGGTACAAAACATGCAACTTTCAAAAACGCAAGCGGTGCTGATGCACTTGGAAATAAAGTATCACCTTATGACATTGCTATTATTACGAAAGAAGCCTTGAAGTATCCGATCGTTTTAGAATATATGAATTCAATACATACAACACTACATACTTCAGAGCGCTCTCCAAAAATTGCAAACTATGGACGAGAAGAACTATATGACGATCCATATGCGATTGGAAGTAAAAGCGGTTTATCAGCACTCGGAAAATATACAGTTGTAACAGTTGATGAAAAAGACGGTAAACGTATCATTAACGTCGTATTATCTTCTACTCGTACACAACTATATCCTGATACGAAGAAAATGGCGCACTATGCATTTCAGCAATTAAAATAACCAAGGAGAAATTTCTCCTTGGTTATTTTTTGATCATACCTTTTAATACGAACGCAACGTTCGCTGGACGCTCTGCTAGACGGCGCATGAAGTAACCATACCAGTCGTTTCCATACGGTACGTAAACACGCATTTTATAGCCTTCTTTTACTAGCTCAAGTTGACGCTCTGTACGAATACCAAATAACATTTGGAATTCAAATTGATCCCTTGAAATATTGTGTTCTTCGGCAAGTTTTTTTGTATATTCAATAATCGCTTCGTCATGTGAAGCAATTGCAGTATAATTTCCATTTAATAAGTGCATTTTAATAATTTTTTTATAATTGTCATCTACATCTTTCTTGTCTGGGAACGCTACTTCTTCAGGTTCCTTATAAGCCCCTTTTACAAGACGTAAATTAGGATTATAAGCATTTAAATCTTCAATATCTTTTTCTGTACGATATAAATAAGCTTGAATAACAGTACCAATATTATCGTATTCAGATTTTAATTGTTTAAAGATATCAATTGTTTTCCCGCAGCGCGTATAGTCTTCCATATCAATTGTAATAAACACACCATTTTCTTTTGCAGCTTCTAAAATACGGCGCATATTGTTCATTACGATTTCGTCAGAGATATCTAATCCCATAGAAGTCATCTTTAAAGAAAGCTGCGAATCAAGACCTTCTCTTCCAATTGCACGAATCGCTTCAATCGATTCGCTAGCCATTTCATTTGCTTCCGCTTCATTATCAACGAATTCACCTAAATAATCGATTGTTACACAAAGACCTTGCTTATTTAATGCTTTAATTGCAGCTGTCGCTAATTCAATCGTCTCCCCTGCGACGAATCGACCTGCACCAAAGCGTAAACCGTACTTTTTAGCCAGTTTTGTTAGCGCTTTATTTTTAGACAAGAAAAGAAACGAATTTCGCATTAATTGTTCCATGTAATTCACCCCTAAGACTATACTTTATCTGTTTTTTACCCCTCTTCAAAATTATATCACTGTTTAAAATTATTTGATACAAATAATTATTTAGATAATTTATAAAATACTATCAAAACATTTAAAACCCTATATTCTCGCTTGTAAATATGAAGAAATATTTTTCGACATTTAGAAAAAAGGAGTTTACTAGGGAAAAAATGAGCATGCCGAAAATATTCGACATGCTCACAAAACCATTTATATTTCATCTAAATTATATGAGGATATTAATAACAAAAACTTGAGGTAACATTATCTCAAGCCTTCTTACTTCTCATTTCGCTTCTCATCATTCAGCTTTTTAATATTCGTAATTAACTGTACCATCTCTTCTTTTGCATCTGGATACGTCTCATTCCAATGTTTCACTAAAGCTGGCATCGTCTTAGCTATATAAGAATAAAGTGCCCATTTCTGTACCTGCTCTTTTCGCTCTTCATTACTTTCTCCTAGCAATAATTCTGTATATTTCTCTAATAATCCATCAAATTGCTCATTAAACTTTTCACTCATCTTATTTTCCTCCTATATGAAAAAAGCAGCGAAGATCGCTGCTTTTTCTTATAATTTTGATCGAACAGAGTTTAATTTCTTCTCCATCGTACTTACTTTATCACGGCGATCATCGATACGAATTGTTGTCGCAACACGCTGTGCACCTTTCGTATATGGAACTTCATGCATTTGTTGAATGACTTCTAAAATGACAGGAAGATCTCCTTCAATAACTGTATTCATCGGTGTTAATTGATACTTCACGCGATCAGCATTTTTCTCTAGCACCTTTTGTACTTCTGCCACATATTCACTAACACTTGGATTACCTGTTCCTACCGGAATAATCGATACGTCAACAATTGCCATAGTAACACTTACCTCCTATAATCGCTTCTTATATATCCATTGTCTATTTTACCTAAATCCTCATCACTTTACTAATCTGTTTTCTTCTACTTTAAACTGCTCAACCAATCTCTCTAAGTCCTGCATATTCTCTGTCACACTTTCCATCGTATGAGCTACTTTTTCTAAATGATTCACTTGTGACTCAGTTGCTGCATTTACCTCTTCAGAAACAGCCGCACTCTCTTGACTCGTGCTAGCAATTGTTTGCATAACTTCTGTAATTTCTTCTTGCTCGTGACCTATGTTATTTACCTCTTCTACAATTTTTTCAACTGAGGTACTAATAGTATTTACAACTGACATAATTGTGCGAAATTCTGTCTCCGCCTCTGCCGTAACTTTATTTTGTATATCCGCAATGTCTTTCAATTTACTTACAACTTCTACAACTCGTTTTACTTCTAACTGCACACCACTAATCATTATTGCAATCTCACCCGTTGCCTCTTTTGATTGTTCAGCTAATTTTCGAACCTCTTCCGCAACAACAGAGAAGCCCTTACCTTGCTCACCTGCACGTGCTGCTTCAATTGAAGCATTTAAAGCCAGTAAATTCGTTTGATCCGAAAGACCTTTTATAAGTTCTACCACATTTCGAATCAATCCAACCCTTTGCTCTAACTTACCGGATGCTTCTTCCGTATGAACAACGATAGAAGATGATTGTTCTCTTGTACGAACTAAATTTCGCATCGTATTGAGTCCCTGCTTAGATGCTTCTTCCGCCTTGCCAGTCACTCCCTTTATTTCACCAACGGAACTATTCATTTCTTCCATCGACTGCACCATATTTTCAAGTTGCGCTGAAACCTCCTCTACACTATTAGCAAGAGTAGACGCGCCTCCGCTCACATCATCCATTGCACCTGAAACTTCTCTACTAGCTGCTACAGTTTCATTCGTTAAATAATGCAGATTGTGAGTCGATTGCTGTACTGTCGATACACTATTTTTAATTTTACTTACCATTTCATTCATTTGCTCAACCATATCATTAAAGTGAGTCGTAAGCGTACCAACCTCATCTTTACTTGTCACCTTCATTTGCAACGTTAAATCACCTTCCGCTACTTTTTGAACGTGATTTGTTAATAGTTGTAATGGTCTTGCTAATCTTCTTGAGAATACATATGAAGCTAATATTCCAATTAATAAACTTATACATGCCATTATAATAACTGTATTTCTTGTTTCTATTAGTAAGTTATCAATGGACTCTTTCGGATATACAATCCCGATTTTCCATTTCATCTTATCAAACAATTGACTATAGGCTACTACATCTTTTCCACCTAATGTCGCCGCCGCAAATTTCGTTTCATCTTTATTTAAACTTTTAACAAGTGGTTCTTTCGAAACATCTTTTCCTACTTTCTCCGGGTACACAATGGCAATATTTTTATCATTTATGATAAACATTTCTCCGCCATTATTATATTGAATATTATGGAGTAGCTTTTGAATCGTCCCTAGTGATACATCCATTGCTACAACACCTAACACAGAACCATCTTGTCCGACAATGGCTTTTGAAACTCCAATACTTAACTTACCCGTCGCGATTTCATATTGTGGTTGTCCCCAAATAATCGATTTTGTATCTACTTCTGACGCTTTATACCAAGGACGACTTGTTGGATCATATCCTTCCGATACTTTGCCTCCTTCAGCAAGATTTGCACTCAACGTTTTTTTATCTTTCGTCCCTATGTAGACATCTAAAATATCAGGATGATTCTTTTTAAACCTTGAAAATTCCTTTAAAATAAAACTCTCCTCTTCTGGGGTAACCCCATCTTGTAGCATGTTTTGAATATCATCATGAGTTCCATAATGACCCATATCTTCTTCAATTCGCTGCATAAATGCAGTTAACTGCTCTGTCACAAGATCCATCGTATTTTCAGAATACTGGTCTAAGGAGTGCGTTTCTTTCTCTTTTTGCAATTGATACACAGCTGTACCTAATATTACAAACATCATAGAAATAAGCACCGAAAATACTACTGCAATTTTTAAACGTAAACTTCTCAACATCGTCCCTCAAGCATCCCCTTCTCGATGAAATTTAATCCTATTAATCACTATATTAAGTATAATAGATAAATCAGAAAGCTCAATCCATATAGTTTAAAAACTTGAAATTTATTCTCATTTCAATCAACCTACTTGTTATCTCAACACTTGTGTAAAAACAAATAGTTCATTATCCTTAACATATAATCTCATTCGTTCGGAGGGAACTATGCTACAAAAATTCGGTTTCTCACAATATGAAAGCCAGGCCTATGAAGTTGTCGTATCAAGCAATGAACCATTAGATGCAACAACTATCGTTAAACATTCAGGTGTTCCAAAAGCAAAAATATACGAAGTGTTAGCACGACTAATTGATAAAGGGATGGTAATGGATTCTGTTTCTGAAAAGAAAAAATTGTATACCGCATTACCACTCAAGCTAGCAATTGAAAAGTTAACGACAGAATTCCAATCTAATATTAAAGAACTTGAAAATAATATTTCTAAAAAGTCATTTACAGATGACCGCGTTTGGAGTTTAAAAATGCAGTCTTCTATTAAAGTACAAAGTAGGCAACTTGTAGAAGATGCGAAAGAATCCATACGCATCTCCGCATGGAACGATACCCTTTTAGAATATCTTCCTTTACTAGAAGAAAAAGCAAAACAGGGTGTCCAGATCGAGTCCCTCATAGTTGGAAAAGTAAAAACAGATTTAGAAAACATGCATTTTCTAATCCCAACTGAAGAACCTAACGCATTAGAGCGTTACTTACTACTCATCGTTGACGATCGTGAAATTTTATTTGCTGGTGTAGAGCAAGAATCATGGCAAGCGATGAAAACAATGTCACAACCTTTCGTGAAGTTCTTTACGGAGTTCTTCTATCATGACGTTGCACTTGCGAAGATTACAGAGAAGCACCATGATCTCTTTATGCAGGATGAGGAAATTAAGGAATTGTTGATGAAGTTGAGGTATTAACAAATCCCAAAATCGATTCTACCATTTGAATAGATAATATAATTTTCCATACAAAAAAAGCTGTACCAAACGGAGTTTTACATACTCATTTGGTACAGCTCTTTTTTATCCCGCTATTTGTGGGCAGTAAAACTCCCACCTCAATTTTTCTACATTTCTTTTCTATTTTTCAACCTTAACACATATGCACCAGCAATAATAAAACCAATCCCTAGAATAAATAAGAGCGCAAACTCTTTCGTACCACCTGTCATTGGTAAACGAACTTCATCCTTAGCAGGCTTTTCTATTGCCTTCACATCATCTATAGAAGGTTTTACTTCTCCACTCGGTGTTTGAGGCTGATCCGGTTTAGGAGTTGTAGAGGGTTTCTCTTCTTTCCTATTCTTTACAGTATGCTTAATAATTTCTCCATTCTCTTTTATTTCAAATGAGAATGTCTCTTCATTAATTACATATCCATTCGGCGCTATTGTTTCTTTATATGTGTACTTTCCGTATGGTAGTTTAAATTTCGCTACACCTTTTTCATCCGTTTTCCCTTTTACTACTTCTTTCCCTTGCTCGTTATAAATTGTAAACTCTGCATTTGGTAATTTCGTATTTCCATCGGCTACATCTACTTTTGTTATTTCTAGTTCACCTTCTATTTTTTTATCTTGAACGATATGTTTAATAATTTCTCCATTCTCTTTTATTTCGAATGCGAATGTCTCCCCATTAATTACATATCCATTCGGTGCTATTGTTTCTTTATACGTGTACTTTCCGTATGGCAGTTTGAATTTCGCTACACCTTGCTCATTCGTTTTTCCTTTTACTACTTCTTTCCCTTGCTCGTTATAAATTGTAAACTCTGCATTTGGTAATTTCGTATTTCCATCGGCTACATCTACTTTTGTTATTTCTAGTTCACCTTTTATATTTTCATTTTTCAATTCTAATACAGCTGTTTCACCAGTTTTCACCTCAATTTTTTTAACAGCATTGTCTAACACATATCCAGCCGGCGCTTGAATTTCTTTCACGCTATATATACCGATAGAAAGATTTCCTAACTCCGCAATCCCCTTATCATTTGTAGTAACATTTTGTTTAAAGTTTTCATTAGAAACTTCAAACACAGCCCCTTTTAATACTTCCTTCTGCCCTCCTAATTTCATAATCCTTAAAGATCCTACCGATTCCCAGTTTACGATTAAATCTGTACTGATTTTCTCACTATTTCTTTGTAACAATACCGTTGTGTTTTGAATTTTTTCCGAGCCTTTAAAAGCTATTGCTTGTAAATTTGTTAAAGTAGATTTCACTTTCATTTTAAAATTCCCACTAATCGTATCTTTCGGAATTAAAATTTTGAATTTTTCATTAATTGATAATGTACTTTTCTCTTCTCCTCTTTCATTTACAATTCTAATACCTTTAGGAGCATTTTCAGGAAGAATTGTATAGGAACCAGACACTGCATTTGTTTGAATTGCATAAAACCCTGTTTCTAAATAATCACCTTTTTGCATTGCAGTTTGTGGATCTATAGAATTAACTTTAAAAAATACATCTTGTGATCCAGTTTCTTTTTTTGAAGCCTCTACTAAACGCTTCATAAGATTATGTACTTGTTCATTTTTTGCAACTAAATCTTCTTCAGTTAATTCATTTGATGCAATCCATACTGCTAATTGTGTAGCATAATGCGCTTCTTCCACTGTCGCTACACCTAATTCAGATGGGCTTTTTTTGGGATATCCATTAAGTAAAACACGGTATACAGCATCAGATGTTTTTCCAATATCAGGTAAATCTTCTCCATTAGGAGAACGTAAATCAGGCGTTAAACAATACGCAATACTACCCGAGGCAGTTTTAATTATTTCGGTCTTTATGTCACGATCTTTTGCTTTACTATAACTCCAATCCATTTCATACTTTTCTCTGTTCATTACTTCTGCTTTTGCTTGTGGTACTACAATTCCTAATAAAACAATAAGAGCACTAAAAAAACTAAACCATTTTCCGATTACCTTTCGTTTCACTCTCTCCACCACCATATATAAATTTCTACATGAAGCAATCTTACTGTTTCATTGTACTTATAGTAAAAAAAAGAGAATAGGTGGTTTTTTTGTAACATACTGTCGAAATATTGAGAAAGTTAAATGGATAAACTGCGAGTTTTGAATTCCTCATTTCCATTTGACTATTGATAAATAAAGATAATTTGTGCTCAACCCTTTAAACATAATAAAAAGGCACTTTCAAAAGTACCTTTCAAATTTGCTAAAATTAGATTACTTTATATCTTTATATACTAATTTTACAAATAAATACTATTACTTATTCTTCTCCTTTATATCCATCAACAGCTCAATAATTTTCTCATTCTGCTCCACTTGTTTCTCTGAATTTTGATAGATGAAACGAACCCATCTAAATACAAAAATAATAAGAAATAACGGAACTATCGACATTAGAAAACCAATAATCGAAAAATTCGAATACATATATTATCACCTCGCTACCTACCACCTTCTCTATTCCTCTACTAAATCCTTTAATTTTCTTCAAAAAAAGAACCTATCAAACGATAGATTCTTCCTTCACAAGCTGATTAGAACGCCCTCTCGTAATAGAGAAAATCGCACAAAGCAGCGCCAATATAATGAAAACGCCGCCTACCCAAGCGTTATATATAACAGATGATTTCTCAATAACAACTCCGCCCACTGTTGAACCGAGCGCAATTCCTAAATGAAGTGCAGAGTTATTTAAACCTTGCTGAATACCAGCTGATTCTGGTGCAATTTCAATTAAATAGTTTTGCTGTGCTGGCGAAATCGCCCAGCTCAGCATACTCCATAATCCCATCATAATGATGAAGAGCGGGAATGAGAATGTCATCATCGGCAACATAAAGATTGCACATGCAAATACGATAATGATGGAAATAATACTTTTCTGCGATCCCCATTTATCCGCAAGCCAGCCGCCAAGGCCACCTCCAAGTACCGCTGCAATTCCGAAAATAAAGTAAAACACACTAATCCAGTTTGCTTCAACATGCATGACATCTTTTAAAAACGGTGTTAAATATGCGTATAGCGTTAAATGACCCGTTAAAAATAAAAATGATGTTAACTGTGCACTTACAATTTTTTTATCTTTTAACGTAGCGATTTGTTCTCTTATTGATAATACTGATGTCGCTGGTACTTTCGTTAAGAACAACGAAATACAAGCGATTGCCATAACAGTTAATATCGAAATTAATACAAATGGAGCACGCCATCCGTATGCATTTCCAAGCACAAGGCCGAGTGGTACTCCAAGTACGAGTGATCCACTAATACCCATGAAAATGATTCCAATTGCACGCGCACGAAAATGTGGCTCTACTACACTAGAAGCAAGTGTTACCGATAGTGCAATAATAAGCGATCCACTCGCTGCACAAATTACCCTCGAGAACATTAACATCCCGTAATTCACACTAAATGCTGAAATAATATTTCCGATTAAGAAAATCGACAATGCCCCAACATACAATCTTTTTCTTTCAAACTTTCCTGTTACTGCTAATAAAACTGGACCTGATAGAGCGAATACTACTGAAAATATTGTAATAAGCTGACCAGCTGCACTAATCGACACACCTAAATCATTGGCAACTAAATCGAGCGTTCCTCCTATAATTAGCTCAACCGTTCCGACTACGAAAGCCGCAATAGCTAAAATATATACACGAAAATTCAAGTCTTCCCCCACACTTTCTCTTTTGGTTACTACTATTATAGTAATCAAAAGAGAAAGTGGACGCAAGTATAATTTTTTTACAGCAAAAAAGGCAGGCGTATTATACGCCTGCCCTTCAATCATTAAACTCCAGTTTCTTTCTTCTTATTTAAGTACCAATACACCGGAAGTCCTGTAAATACAATTCCAATCGATAAGAAACAACTTATCGGATCGTTAATAATCGCACTTCCAAGTACAAACAACGATCCTAAAATCGCAACGATTGGTACAATTGGGAATAACGGTACACTATATGCACGCTCTTTATCCTTGTTACGCTTTCTTAGAATAAAGACACCAATAAACGTCATTACATAGAAAATATAAATAATGAATACGGAAATCTCAGATAGCTTATTCGGATCACTAATAAGCATTAAAATAATTCCTAATATGATTTCAACAGTAATCGCATTCGCTGGTGTTTTAAACTTCTCGTGTGCCTTTGCGATAAACTTAGAAAACGGAAGGTGTCCACGCTCTGCCATCGACATCGGAATACGCGGGAACGTTAAAATCTTCCCATTTAAACAACCGAAAATAGAAATGATAATACCAATACTAATAATTTTCCCGCCATATTCTCCAAGTAGCATGCCCGCAGCTGTCGCTGTTGCATTTTCTCCAAGGTCTACAATTTTCGCTGCTGGTAATACATTTAATAACGCTAAGTTAATTAATACGTAAGCAGCAGTTACAATTAAAATCCCAACTGTCATTGCCTTTGGTAATAACTTTGTTGGATTCTTCATTTCTCCGCCGATAGAAGCAAGCAAAATCCAACCATCATAGGCAAATAAAGTTGCTAAAATTGCCATCCCGATACTTTGATTTTCTGATATCGGTACAACTACGTTGAAGATATCACTATTCCCTTTCCAAAACCCTAGCACAACAATTAATATAATCGGAATCATCTTCCCAACTGTCGTAACCGTTTGGACGATGCCCCCATATTTTGTTCCCATACTATTTACAACGCCTAGGAACACAACTGTTCCAATTGCGATTGGTAAATTCCATACTTTATCTAAATAGAAAAAATTGATCATTAAAGAACTAAAATACAAACCTAACGTTCCAATAATAGCTGGTCCATAAACAATTGTTTGCATCCAGCCAGATAAATACCCCCAAAAACTTCCGTAAATCTCCTCTAAATACGTATACAACCCACCATTTTTCGGAATTTGCGCCCCAATTTCGGCTACTGTTAAACCACTTGCTAACGTCAACAGACCACCAATTACCCAAGCAAGGATTGCCATATTAGAACTCCCCGAGTAATCTAATACGCTCCCTGGTTTCATAAACACACCAGACCCAATAATAGTTCCTACTACGATAGAAAGTGCTACTGTTAAACCAATTTTGTTTTTCTCATCATGATGCATGCTGCGTATCCTCCTTCCAATTCTAGTGTGATGCAAAAATGAAATAAAAAAACACTCCTCCCTAAAAAAGGGACGAGTGTTGTATTCGTGGTTCCACCCTTGTTTCAATTAGTAAAGTGACACACTTCACCAATTTCTCAAGTCTAAATAACGGTTTTTGCCGGCAAGCAATTACTAGATATCCGTTCACTGCTGCAGTTCAGAGGTGGTAATCCATTTTTCCGTATTAGGAAGCTCACAGCCAAAGGCCTCCCTCTCTGAGAATCGTAAAAAATTGATCATGTCCTCATCATCACTTCTTGATGTCGAATTTTGTAGTTATTGTTCATTATATTGAATTGTTAGAAAAAATCAATATATTTTTTTATATAACATAAAAAATATTTCTCTCCTTATATTATAACAGAAGTTACCATATTTCTCTAATTTGCTCTCTCGTTAACAATGTGATCTGGTAAATGAAATTATATCGACTTCCCAACAAAAAACGACAACGATAGCAACCTACATAATAAGAGGAGGCTGTTCCAAAGACAGCCTCCTCACATATGTATCTTTCGGTTGCCCACACGAAAGATACGGCATAGTTCAATTATTTATCATCTTTTTTCATGAAAAATTTATGATTTGGAAGATCGACATTTAATTCCGCTAGTTGTTTCTTTTCATTTTCTAGAATCGCTTTCGCTTTTTCTTTTGCCTGATCATCTAAGTTCGCAAAGATGTCTTCATGCTTCCCTTTCTCTGGAAGTTTCACGCCTAGTTCCGTCAGTTTCTCTTTCACTTGCTCACGAGTTAATTTCCCTGACTTTTCTTGCTCAAAAATTGACTTCGCTTTTTCTTTTGTCGCATCATCTAAATCCGCGAACATATCTTTGTGCTTCCCTTTCTCTGGAAGGTTTACTCCTAATTCTTTCAATTTTTCTTTCGCTTGCTCATGAGTTAATGCTCCGGACTTTTCTTGCTCAAAAATTGACTTCGCTTTTTCTTTTGTCGCATCATCTAAATCCGCGAACATATCTTTGTGCTTCCCTTTCTCTGGAAGGTTTACGCCTAATTCTTTCAATTTCTCTTTCGCTTGCTCACGAGTTAATGTTCCAGACTTTTCTTGCTCTAAAATTGCTTTCGCTTTTTCTTTCGCCTGATCATCTAGATTCGCGAACATGTCACCACGCTTCCCTTTCTCTGGAAGGTTTACGCCTAATTCTTTCAATTTCTCTTTCGCTTGCTCACGAGTTAATGTTCCAGACTTTTCTTGCTCTAAAATTGACTTCGCTTTTTCTTTTGCCTGATCATCTAATCCTGCAAACATTTCCTTGTGCTTACCCTTCTCTGGGAATCTCACACCTAGTTCCTCTAATTGTTTCTTTGTATCATCCATAATCGTTTTTACTTTTTGTTTTGTAGTGGCATCTAAATCCTTTTTCGCCGTTTTTGTAGGTTGCTCAGCTGCTTGCGTATTCGTTGCCGCAAATGCTGGTATGCAGGCTCCTCCTATAATTCCAAATGATAAAGCACCTGCAATCGCTAAATACCCAACTGTTTTTTTCTTCATAGGAAATTTCCTCCTTCATATTTCTAAAGCATGTACACTTACGTATACAATGCCAATAGTAATGTTGGTTTCTTAAAATTTCCTTAACGATGCAAATAAAAAACACCGCTCATCACGAGCGGTGTTTCTCTAAGCTTTTTGTAATTGTAATTCTTCACGTTCCATTATTTTTCTTAATACAATTGTTTGTGTCATTGTAAATAAGTTACCCGTAATCCAATACAACACAAGTCCTGACGGTGCCGCAATACCCATAAACAAAATCATTGCTGGCATCATAATTTGCTGTATTTTCAGCATTTGCACTTGCTCTCCAGGCGTTATATTTGATTGGAACACCTTCATTTGAATAAATGTTGTTAACGCTGCGATAATCGGTAATATATGATATGGATCTGCATGTCCTAAGTTTACCCATAAAAATGAAGATGTACGAATCTCTTCAGTTCGGCTAATCGCGTAATACAAAGCAGAGAAAATCGGCATTTGTATAAAGATTGGCCAGCAACCAGCTAACGGATTCCAACCGCCTGATTTCATTAGTTCTGACATTTCTTTTTGATACAGCTTTTGTTTTTCAAGATCTTTACCCACATCACCGTGTTTCTTTTTCAGCTTCTGTAATTCAGGTTGCATTTTTTTCATTTTCATTTGACTACGATATTGCGAAACAGCTAATGGAATCAGTGCTGAACGAACAACAAGCGTAATGACAATGATAGCAATCCCAAAGCTTCCACCAGATATATGATGAGCAACAAATTGAATCATATACGATATTGGATATACAAAATAATGGTTCCAAATTCCCGTACTATGTGAATCAATTGTGCCTGCATTACTGCAGCCAGATAAAACAAAAACAAGTAATAATGATAAACTAATGAGCCCAGCTCGGTATGATTTTAACATATTCATTCCTCCAATGTTTCGTAATTAATTAGCGAAACATTGGTGTATACGGACCTACCTCGTCACTCTCTCCGCTCGATTCTTGTCTGCGGACAGAACGAATCATTCCATATTTATAAAAAATAGAAAATAGCGGTACATTTCTTGTACCCTCTTCACACGTATCAACTAGTTTAAAAGCTCTCTGTCTACCGCTCGATGCTTGCTGACGCACAAAGCGAGAAACGTTAGCAAGAAAAAAGACTTCTAATACACAAAGCGCTGTCGTTACAAACGATATATATAGAATTGCATCCTGCAATAAAAATTCCATCGCTTCACATCCTTAATAAAGTCATTTTAGCACATTCAACAAACATTCTCTATTTCCTTTTGTTCTCAAAAGTTTTTTTGCATATTTTCTCAAAAAATTATGCTAGAAAACCAATGTATTCGCTTTCTTTAGTATATTCACACGTATCTTTGAATAGGTTTAATTTTTTAGAAATTTATAAAATTTTTGCATTATAATAAAACTATTGCCAGTTTTTGAAAAAAGCTTTATTCTCTTCTTGTAATCAAAAATGAATATGGAGATGAAACATACTATGGGTCAACTAGGAGACGCCGATTACGTTCCCGACACCGCCTTTTTATCCTTCCCAGCAGCTAAAACATTTCACTTAGAATTTATCATACAGCTAGTTGTTATTTTTATAGCTTCTATTTTGTATGCAATTTCTATGAATATGTTTTTTATCCCGCATAATATGATTAGCGGTGGGTTCGCTGGTGTAGGGATGATCATCGGTTATTTAATGCACTACAATATCGGAGCACTTATCTTTTTACTAAACATTCCGCTTCTTATTTTAAGTCACTTTTACTTAGGTAAGAAGACAACCTTTTTAACGGCATACTTTGTAGCTGTATCATCTTTAGCGATGAACATTATCCCAGTACACCAAGTCTCAGACGATATTTTACTTTCTTCTGTATTCGGTGGTGTCATCTGCGGTGCTGCCTCAGGAATCATATTCCGATTTGCTTCTTCAACAGGTGGTTTTGATGTTGTTGGATTGATTGTAGCGAAACATCGCGATGTTTCAATTGGAGCAATCATCTTTGGATTCAACTTAATCTTACTTGTTGCAGCAGGATTTATTTTCGGATGGGATATTACGCTTTATACGTTAATTAGTCGGTTTGTAGTCAGCAAAGTAATTGATGCCGTGCATACAAAACATATTAAATTAACGATAATGACAATTACAGAAAAAGGTGAGGAAATAAAAAGCTCACTATTACATCACGGCATACGTGGCGTAACAATGGTAGATGCTGTCGGCGGCTATACAAACCATAAGAAGAAAATGATTTACACTGTCGTAACTCGCTACGAGTTAGGCGAAATGAAACGAATCATTCGCCAAGTAGACAATCGAGCATTTATGAATATTACTGAAACCGTTGAAATCGTTGGACGTTTCAAACGTATATAAAAAAGCGCAAGGAACTACAATTCCTTGCGCTTTTTATTTTTTACACTTATTACAAAATCAGATAATTCTATTATTGTGGCACTAAATGTGTTATAATAAAAGTAGACTTACAAAAAAGAGTATATAGACTTGGAAGTTTCTCTTATTATTATAAGCAAAAAGAAACGAGCAGTCGGGTATATTTCAGACACCATACACGTAACGGCTAAAAAAAAGCCGATCATCTTAGTTATTCTTCACTGATCTTTTTATAAAAAGATACGTACAACTAAAATTCACTTCAATATACTATACCTACCTTTTTGACTTCCAAATCATCTTACTACATAAGGAGATGAACATATGAATCAATATGTACGATACACAATAGCTGTCCTGTTTGCCATCGTAGGCGGTGTGATCTGCTTCTGGACAAACACCCAGCTTGGAGAGAATATCATTTTTAATGGAATCGAAACGCTTGTAAGCGCTTCAATTTTAGGTGGATACATTTTCTTCCTCTTCAATCCAGAAGAAAATGCTCAAAAAACAATGTTATTAACAATGATCGGAATCGTTGGTGGATGTATTTCCTACTCAATGACAAACTATACATTACCACTTCAATTAAGCTCAGCTTTCTTCCACGGTCTATGGACTTGGTTTATCGCATTCTGCCTAGCAGACGTATTCAACCTATTACAAGACCACGAAGAAGAAAATGGTCAACAAATTGAAAGTAACTCTTAAGCTGGAAGATACTCTTCCAGCTTTTTTAGATCACCTCATATACCCCGCATAGTACTTCCTGGAATATATCATTATATCGACGTTTCAACACAGGATATCGATTTAACGACATCGTTCGACATCCCTAAAGCACAACATACCCTATCCCCCAAGCAACTTACTACCGAACTCCACAATTAAAAAGATAACTACAAGAATCGCAAGTATCTTTAATGCCACATACGTCACTTTAAAAACAGCATAAATGAGCAAGACTAACAAAATAATCGCTAAAATTTCCATATATAATTCCTCCAAGCTTTGCTCTTCTTACCTCATTTTACTCGCCCCAAGCTTTTTACGGAACGGCATAAGATTACATATAGAAAAGAGGATACCTCACCCATCGTAAGATACCCTCTCCTTCAACTGCTCAAACCATTCTCTCTCTAATTGTAAATATCCTATTTCACTCTTCTCAGTGCTCTTCAATTCTTTATCAGCTTTCCTCATATAAGTGCGTGAAGCTTCTAAATCACCCTCTAAATATTTAACAATTCCTTGTGTGCGGTAATACCCATTTAAGTCCATTTTTGTAATTGCCTTTGCATGTTCCTTCGCTTCTTGCAGAGAAAGACTTTCCTCCTGATACAGTACTTTATATAAAAGATACCAACTATGAAAGATACTAACGAAAAATTTATTTTCTTTCGTTACAGGTAGTTGAACAATTTGTTCTACATACGGTATCGCCCTTTCCATCCCCTCTTGATCAGCTCGGGCATAAAAGACGAGCATAAGTCCACTCATTATCTCGCTTATACTTTTATCCTCTTTTAATTTTTCCTCACTAAGTTCTATTAATCTCTCATCCCAATCTTTCGGTCTTTTGTAACTAAATAACTCACTCGATACTTGAATCGTGTATAAATGCTCTCTAGCCTTTTCATCATCTTTAATTAAAATGAGGAATTGCATGCCATCGCTTAATAGCGTTCCCTTAATTGGAATTGCTGTGACGACAAAGATTGCAAGGTGTAACACAGAAAAGTATAAAAGCATGTGGTAATAACTCACCATATATATGTAACCTGATACAATGCCAAATACGAAACTCGTTAACGGTCCGCTTAAAGTCATCCATGCCCATTTTCTTGAAAGGTTCGGTGTTTGTGTGGAAGGCGGCACTAACATTGCAACGCCACCAACATACATCCATATTTTATTTTCTCGAATTCGTATTTTCCCCTTTTCTTTTTGAACAGTAATAGGCCCTACTGTCATAAACTTAAATTTCAAACCGACTATCAAACCACATATTACATGCCCTAATTCATGAATAGCTAACACTAGCAATGCAATCCCGAAAAAGGCCCATATTTCTATAATTTGCTGTACTTTTTCTATTCGAATGAACCCATATAAAGCGGAGAAAACGAAGGCAACGAACATTGAAAAAGCAGGTCTTCTTAAAATGTCCAACGCTTTTCTCCCCTCAATAAATCATCTTTTTATGCATTTCATACATATATGTTCCAACATGTAATACCCAAACGAACGAAATCATAATGACCATAAAGAAATCTTTTCCGTCTAAAAGTGCATACGCAATCGCCGCAAACCACGCACAAACAAGTGTCATATTTGTATATTGATATGCCTTATATCCGGCTTCATGAACGATTTGCTTTTGCCCTTCATCTGCATTCTTCGCCCACATTTCCATTGACTGAGAATACGTGACACTCTGTTCTGGATATAGATTGTTATACCTTTTCTTCATTGCAAATCCTAACCAAGTTATAGCAATAAAGCATACTGCAGATGCCACTGTACTTACACTCACAAAGAATAAGTTCCCCTCACCTGTATACGTTCGGTAAAAAGCAATAACTGAGCAAACAAACCATGATGGAATAACAATTTCCATTATTCGAAGATAAATAAGTACTATTCCTAATCTTCGTCCCTTAACATTCTCCTCTTCATCTTTCGTTTGTGCGAGCGCTCTTGTACGCTTCCAAATATAATACATAGCCGCTATACCGAATACACTCATCATAATAATGCTAATAACAGGAGATATTTTGCTAGTACCAGCTGTAGCAATATCTCCTATTACATACCCTATAAATCCACCAAATATCGCTCCTACCAACAGCTTAAATATAGCAGACATTTTCCCCTTCGCCTTACTCTTCATTTTCGTCTTCCCCCTCCACTAACGTAAATATCTCCTCCACCGGCGCTCCAAAAATTTGTGCGATTTTTAGCGATAATACAATAGACGGCGCATAATCCCCACGCTCAATTAAACTAATGGTTTGCCGTGATGAGCCAATCGCTTTCCCTAAATCCCCTTGTGATAAACGATGCTTTGCTCGCAATTCCCTCACTCGATTTTGAAGCTTCATGTCTTACCTCTTTTTCATTTATTTAATTAAAATTGTAAATAATATCCTGATAAATGTCAATTATCATTGTCATTTTGACGTTAATAATTGACAAAAATAAGGATTTATTATGATGCAAATAACCTATATAATGAATGTGAAATATTAAACAAAGGAGGTGACATATGAATAAAACATCTACCTTTTCTTACATTCTTACTAAGCTAACAGCAACTTTCTTGTTATTATTACTTATTAGCACACTTCTCTTAACAACTAGTCAACAAACACTATATAGTTTCTTAGCTGGATTACGGGAATTACTATATGTTCCCTTCATTCCTCTTCTTGCTTTATATGCAATTTTTTGCTCTATTTGCATCGATAAATTGAACTTAAAAACACATACAAGACTTAAGAGATTATGCCTTTATATTTTTTGCGGCTATTTATTCTTTCTTCCCTTCCTAATATTTAAAGAAGCTGCTCTAATACAGTTCTTGTTCCTCGGTTCAATTGGAGCAGTATGTTCTCTTTTTTTCTACTTATGTACAGTCATAGCAACAAAATTTAATTGGATACAATATTTCGTGCCAAGCATTATGCTTATTATATTTATCACAATCAACTTAATCGATCTAGCAAAGATTGGAACATCAAAAGAACAATGGATCGAAACAAAAACAGAAAACTCTTTCGAAGCATCTTTTCAGCATTTTAGCGGTGAACATAAAGTCCCAATTGAACTAAAACGGGGTGACATATTAGAATTTACCGTTGAATCACCATCTGAAAATCCAAATGGCTACATGAGAGACATAAGAATGGCTAGTGAATTTGAAGAGGAAGAAAACTATTTAGCTTCAAACGGCCCTAATACATACCAATTTGCGGCAATTAAGACAGGAACTTATTACATTATAGTTAGCGGAAATAAGTTAAAAGGGAAACTGAAAATAGATTGGAACATAAAGTGAAACTTTAATCAGTGGGGGTTTTGTTCATCCCCCACTGATTATCAGCCCGCACCAATCGGGCTTTTACGGGTGGCCCGACTCCCACAAATAGCGGGATAAAATAAAAAGGCAGTGCTTTTGCACTGCCTTCCTAAATTCTGACATAGAATGGATTTCATATTAACTTGCGTTTTGTACGAATACTCGTTTTAGCTGTTTGCGGAAACGAACGCTCAGCGTGATTACTACAATTACAACTACTCCAAAGATGATTTTACCGATATTATCTTCCAGTACTCCGAAAATATCATGTAAGTTACCACCTAGCCAGTAGCCACCAATTAAGAAGAATGATACCCAGAATAAAGCACCTGAATAAATTGTAATCGCAAAGCGGCGAAACGGTAAGTTAATGATACCTGCAAAGTATCCTGTAAAATGACGTACACCAGGGATGAAGAAGCCAATAAAGATTAGAAAATATCCATACTTATCGAACCACATTCTCGTTAAATCAATTTTTCTTTGTGTTAAAAATACGTACTTCCCGTATTTTTGAACAAAAGGCATACCAAGCTTATTCCCTAAAAAATATTGGATCGTCATTCCTACACTTGTCCCAATAAAGGATAAAATAATTAAAATAGGTAAACTTAAATCACCCTTCTGTGCTAAAAATCCCGCATATGCTAATGTTGGCTCTCCCGGAAACGGAAGTGCAATATATTCTAACAGCAAGCCTACAAGTACTACATAATACCCGTATTGCTGAAATAATTCATGAACCCATTCCATGTCATCTCCCCTTTCATTCACGTACAAGTTGTTACTATTATTGTATAAAAAAATTGTCGAAATAACTATCACAATAGCTTACATTTTTATTACATTTTTGTAAGGCTCATGCTAAAGTTTTCTGTTCTTTATTTAATTATATAAATTATCGTTTTAAAACGGGATGACGCCTATCTATTGCAATGGCTAGAGATAGATGTCATCCCGTTTTCAGCACTCGGAAATCGCCTCATTTTGTTCTCTATAAAAAACCATAACAAACTCATACTAACTTCATATTAGCTTCATATATGTATTGTAAGATTATATCGGAATTTGTTGAAAAGTTTAATTACTATATTACCTAAACATTAAATTGAATAAATATAAGTCGTTTTCTGAAATTGAAAAAAGGGAGAATAAGAATGGAAGCTTATAAAATGCATGATTTTATTAATAAAAATGTTGAATCTCATCCAAATGAAACGATTTTTAATTTACACATATGTGAAACAAATGAATTTGACGTAAGTTTAACAAAATCCACAACGCTATCTTTTGTCGTTTCTAAAAAGAATATTAAAATTGTCACGAAAAAATGGACTAATTCTAATCAAGAAAGCATGATTGGAAAAAGTTATATCATTCCAACGAAAGCGTTTCACTATTTTTTACCTATGATTTCTGAAACAGAAGATGAAATGAGTATTCAAGTACAGAGCTTCGGACTACACGGTGAGCTTTTACTAAATGAAAGATTGCTCATTGATAAAAACAACAAACATAATACAAAAATTACTACTTTTTTTGAATCACTAAATGAAAACGTACATCAAGCATTACGAGGATTACAAATTCATTGTATGTAATACTACTAAAATAGTAAAAGGAGAATATCAATGAAAAAATTACTAGTAACTATTATGTTATCGTTAGTTTTTTTAACTGTTCCATATATATCTGCAGAGGCAGCTTCAACTAACGAACAACTTATCGTTGACACGAAATTAAATAAAATGGATTTCTATCAAAATGGAAAGCTTATAAAAAGCTTCACTGTCGCTACTGGCAAAACAGCAACACCTACACCTAAAGGTACTTTTCAAGTGGTAAACAAAATTAAAAACCGTCCTTATTATACAGGGCGTATTAAAGGCGGCGATCCACGTAATCCACTTGGTGACCGTTGGCTCGGATTAAATATGGCAGGAACATACGGAACAACGTATGCGATTCATGGGAATAACAATAATCAAGCGATTGGTAAAGCTACAACACTTGGCTGTATTCGCATGTATAACAATGATATACATTGGTTATTTGAACGTATTCACGAACGTGCCACTGTCACTGTAAAATAACCTATGAACAAGATTTACATGTAGCCAAGAATTTTATATCTTGGCTTATTTTATTTATTCATTTACAGTAGCTAAACAACTCTACTTGCATATATAATGAAAGTAGACTGCACTAAATAGCATAAAAACATTAATAAACATAGATATTAAAATTATACAGTTATAATATTTTATAAATTTCACATTGCATACTATAATAGAACTACTGTGATCCTGAAATATTCAGTCCAATAAACAATTCCCCTTGCTACTTTTATGATTATTTTATAGCGGGGGCTTATTATATGTATATACAACCTGAGTCATCCGAAAAATGATGAATTCGAATATTGCAGTAAAAAGCGTTATTTAGGAGGTGTTACTATGACGCATATACTGGTGATTGAAGACAACCCAGATATACAAGAACTTATTCGTGAATTTTTAACTGCCCAAAATTTTACCGTTGATGTAGTTGGCGCTGGAACGGAGGGTATTCTTCTTTTCCAAAAAAACTCATACGACCTTGTCCTCCTTGATGTAATGTTACCAGATATAGATGGTTATAGTATTTGTAAAATTATGCGAGGACAGTCTGATGTACCAATCATTATGTTAACAGGCTTACATAATGAAGAGAGTGAAATTAAAGGGTTTGAGTTGGGCGTTGATGACTATATTACGAAACCGTTCCATTACACGGTATTTATTAAACGCGTAGAAGCTGTATTAAGAAGGACAACAACGAAGGAAGCCGAAACTGCAACTATACTACAATTCCATGAATTGATGTTAAATTCCACAGCATATGCAGCTTATGTTCATGGTAATCAAATTGAACTAACAACTAAAGAATTTGAGATTATATATACGTTGTTACAAAATCGAGGAAAAGTATTATCAAGAAGTGATTTGTTAAATAAGGTATGGGGCTATGAACATTATGGTGATGTAAGAGTTATAGATACACATATTAAAAATTTAAGGAAAAAATTAGGGATTACTTATATTAAAACGGTGAAAGGCATTGGCTACAAAATCGAAGCATAGCAAGGATAACATCACCAAAAATATTTTCATCAAAACCCTATTGTTTTGTGTTCTTTTATCAATTTGTTTTTATCAAATCATTTATTTTCTAGCTTTAAACTATGATAAAGGGCATTATGCGAAAAACCCTGAAACTCAAACTGCAGAACATGCGGATTCAGTTCCGAAAAACGAACAAAATAAAAGAGAACGGAATAAAGTTGTTTCAGAGAGTAGCATCTCAAATTTCCAGTCATCTATTATAGATTTCAAAACACTCTCTACTGCTATTAATCATCTTTTGCAACCTAGCCAAACTACAAAAGCAAAAGAAAATATAGCACATCTTTCGGAGGAAAGTAACAAAACTGAATCACATACTAAAGCGGAACAAACAGCCGCTAACACTGATTCCTTACATACACAAAATACAGCAAAGAAAACAAACGAAACACATGATAATCCTAGTTTAGCAGATGCCTTGCAACAATTAGCTCCAAATATTGGTGCAACAATGCTTGTATTATCTCTGCTCGGTTCTTTAGTTTATGCCAAACTAATTGCCAAACCTTTTCAATATATGAGTGATACTTTAAAAGATATTATAAATCTGGACTTTTCAGATCAACAATCACCTAACAAAAATACAGATCAAACAGATTTTAATTTGCAAGTAGCCGCTTCACAAGTCCCAACCATTGTGAAGAATCTACATGAAACAAATAAAGATTTAAGAAATGAGCTCAAGAAAGAACAACAATTAGAACAATCTCGCAAAGAATTTATGTCTATGGTATCCCATGAATTAAAAACACCTATCGCAGCCGTTATGGGACAAATAGATGGCATGATTCACGGAATCGGTGCTTACAAAGATAGAGATAAATACTTAAAACGTTCCTACGAGATGATGCAAGATATTAACGTATTAACGGAAAATATATCAGAATTATCCAAAATACAAAATCCTCAATTCAAACCGAATTTAGAAGTTATTTCACTATCTAACATCATTGAGGACGTTATGAAGAAAGTAGATTATTTTATATCAGTAAAGCAATTAAATGTTCAATCTAATATTAAACAAGACGTACAAATTTTAGCTGATCCTAAATTTATTCAAACTGCTATTTTTAATATTATTTCAAATGCAATTCACTATACAATCGATCGTCAGCATGTATATATAAAGCTTTATGAAAAACCAAACGGTTACGCATTAGAAGTATTAAATACAGGTTCACAAATTGATGAGGACAAACTCGCTCATTTATTTGAGCCTTTCTATCGCGCTAATCCTGGAAACAACGGTTTAGTACAAGGTAGCGGTCTTGGATTATATATTGTAAAACAAATACTAGATAAACATCAGTTTCCTTATGGAATACAAAACACACCTCAAGGTGTAAAATGCTCAATTGTCTTTCCAAAAACAATGTAAACTACTACTATAATTTCATACCCCAAACTCATACTTCGTATGAGTGGCGGAATTTTGTAGAGTCTCTGACTCTGTTTCGTTCGCCCGTTGTCCTTATTAGGATAACGGGCGTTTTTTATTTATCCCGCTATTTGCCGGGCAGTAAAACTCCCACCTCAAAATTCGGCTGGAGCAAAGAAGTTAGGTGGGAGTCGGGCTGATAATCAGTGGGGGATGAACAAAACCCCCACTGATTAAAGTTTCACTTTATATAAGGAGGTTTTCACATGGAGAAATTTAAGTATTCATTACTAGTTTTATTCGGCGCTTGTAGCTACGGCGTACTTTCAACTATTTTTAAACTCGGATTCATCGACGGATTTTCAGCACACCAACTACTAGGAGGACAATATGTCTTCGGATGGATTGGACTATTTTTACTCGTTCTTTTCTTTTCACGTCATAAAGTATCAAAAAAACAATTCTTTTCGTTACTAATAGTCGGCACAACAATGAGTATGACAGGTATTTTCTATGCTATTTCTGTAGAAGAGCTGCCAGCCTCTATCGCTGTCGTTTTACTCTTTCAGTTCACTTGGATTGGTGTAGTCATCGAAGCGATTGCGAATCGAACATTCCCAAGCCGTGAAAAAGTTATATCTATTATTATTTTATTTACTGGTACATTGTTTGCTGGTGGAGTATTTGAAGGTCTTGGACAAAACTTTTCTACGAAAGGTATTATTTTTGGACTATTAGCTGCCGTCTCTTTCTCATTCTATGTATTTGTAAGCGGGCGCGTTGCTACAGATGTTCCGCCTTATACGAAAAGCTTTCTTATGACAACGAGTGCTACTCTTATTGTATGCTTATTTTTCCCGCCTACCTTTTTAACAGATGGTGCCTTACAAACAGGCCTATGGAAATATGCTTTCTTCCTTGGATTGTTCGGGGTTATTATACCTGTCATTTGTTTTTCAATTGGGGTACCAAAAGTCGGAACGGGACTTGGTACAATATTAGGTGCAGCTGAATTACCAACAGCAATTATCGCTTCCATTACACTCGTTCATGAAGTTGTATCACCTATGCAGTGGCTTGGTATTATTTTTATATTGTTTGGTATTTTCACACCACAACTGCTTACAGCTAGGAAAGGAAAAGAGCATAATGCGTGAAAATTAGATACTTGTACAAAAATGCAAATGAAGTTAAAATACGGTATATATTTTAAAATAAGTAAATCTATTTGGAGGTATAAATGACTATTTTAAGCATAGCGTGGTTTGCTATTATGTCTATCTTCTTCCTAATAAGATATATGAAAGAAAAGAAATTTTACGACTTGCTCCTCATTCCCATTTGCATATATGCAGGAGCAGTGAAAACTCCATTAGCAGAGTACTTAAACTTTAATACTACATTCAAGATAACATATGATATTGCAGCTATTATTCTCGTAATCCTTGCTGTACTTTTCTTTTTAAAAGATAAAAAAGAGAATCCTACTGCATAACTAAAGACCTTTCATTTATTTGAAAGGTCTTTTCCTTATATTTCACTTTACCGCTCCATATAACTTCTCTACCTCATGTTCAATTTGTTTTACATCGATTCGCTCAAATAATGGCTGCACATTATCAATTCGGTTTGGCAACGTATTTTGAGGTTCCCAATTTACTTTAACACTCGATAATGTATTTCTAACTCTTTCACTTGAAAACGGTAAAAATGGTTCAAGCAGTTGTGCAAAATTAGCGATAAGATAAACACAGTTACAAATCGTTTCTTCACATGAAACTGGGTCGTCTTCTCTTTGTTTCCAAGGCTGCTTTTCATCAAAGTATTTATTTGCAAAGCGTACTGCATCAAATATTGTTTCTAATGCCACCTTAAATTTAGTTTGTTCAATTGTTTCTCCTACACCTTTATATAATCCTTCTACCTTATCTCTCAGCTCCATATTAATATTTGCTTTTGGCACAATGCCATCATAATACTTTTCAATGAACTTCAACGTCCGATTCACAAAATTCCCGTATGCGCCTAATAGTTCACTATTATGACTGTAAATGAATTCACGCCATGAAAAATCAGTATCACGATTTTCTGGTGCATTTACTGTTAAAAAGTAACGAATAGAATCTGGATTATAGCGTTCCAATATATCAGGTACCCATACTGCCCAGTTTTTACTTGTCGATAACTTTCTTTTTTCTACTGTTAAATACTCATTCGAAACGATATGACGCGGGATCGCTTCTTCTCCTATTCCAAGTAATACCGCTGGCCAAATGATTGAATGAAACGGAATATTATCCTTACCATGTACATAATATGTTTTCGCATCTCTATCCCAAAACTCTTGATCAGCTTTCTCTGTTTCTTCAGCCCAGTGTTTACTCGCTGAATAATATCCTGTCACAGCTTCAATCCATACGTAAATTTTCTTATCTTCATATCCTGCCACTGGAATTGGTACCCCGATTGGTAAATCACGTGACACTGCCCTATCTTGTAATCCTTCCTTTAAATATCTCTCTGTTAATTGAATTGCATTGTCGCGCCATGTTCCTTTCTGCTTTGCAATTTCTACAACCTCTTTAATTTGCTGCTGAAATTTATGCAATGCAAAATAGAAATGCTCTGTTTCCTGTACTGATGGCGTACTACCGCATAACTTACATTTCTTTTCTAACAAATCGAGTGGATCTAAAATAGCGGAACAAGCATCACATTGATCACCCCTCGCCCCTTCATGACAATGTGGACAAATACCTTCTACATATCGATCCGGTAAAAATTGCGTACACGTTTCGCAATAAGCTTGTTCAACTACTTTTTTATAAATATAACCTTCTTCTAATAGTCGCAAAAAGACTTTTTGAACAGTTTCATGATGGTGCTCACTATCTGTACGTGTATAGCAATCATACGTAAAACCAAGATTATGAAAACATCGCTGGAATTCTTCATGATATTGATCAGCTATTTTCTTTACTGTAACCCCTTCTTGTTTTGCTCTAATTGCAATTGGCGTTCCATTACAATCGCTTCCTGAAACATACAACACTCTCTCACCTTTTGCCCGATAATAACGTGCTAAAATATCTCCTGGCAACAAACTAGCAATATGCCCAAGATGTAACGAACCATTTGCATACGGCCAAGCGCCTCCAATAAAAATACTCATCTTACATTCCTCCTTTAAAATATAAAAAGCCCCGCCCCTATCTTAAAAAAGATAAGGGCGGGGCTGTATAAACAGTCGCGGTACCACCTTATTTCGTCAGTCATTCACATAACTAACCTTAACAAGTACGGAGCTATATGCTCTTATACTGTGGTTTTGATAACGAGTACCAACTCTCGTCGCCGCCTACTATTATCATTTGATAAGTTCAGGACGAAGCTCAAAGGCCATTGTTCAAATGAATATTCTTGCTTCTTCTCAGCTACCGAAGCTCTCTGGAAAGAATGTTTTCATTCTACTTTTCCTTTTCAACGCTTTTATGTATAACACGTATTGTACGACTTAATAACAGAAAAATCAAACTTTTTTAAAAAAACAGGAAATCCTACTCAATCACCGAATAACTATATGTTCACAAAAGGAGTGATAAAATTGAATCAAAAGCAACTAAGCACGATAAATGAAAAAAGCTGGAACGCAGCTGCTTATGAAGCTTGGACAAATCGCCACGGGGCGCCTGCGAAAAAGCTCATGGAAGATCCAATACGCGAGGTAGATCATTATTTACCCTACATACAATCTCCAAAAGGAAAGCGTATTATTAATTTACTCGGATCAAAAGGCAATAAAGCAGTTGCTCTTGCCCTTTTAGGAGCCGATGTAACAGTTGTAGACATTTCAGCAAGTAATGCGAAATATGCCAATGAACTAGCAGAGGCTGCTGGAGTCTCTATTCAATATATCATTTCCGATGTACTAGATTTAAATCTATCCCAATCATTTGATATCGTGTTACTGGAACTTGGCGTGCTCCATTACTTTTTAGACTTAAAGCCACTCTTTCATATAATCTCTCACTTACTAAAACAAGATGGGACATTTATACTGCGTGACTATCATCCCGTTTATACAAAATTATTAGGAATAGATCATCCATCATTTCGAGCAAATGGAAATTATTTCGATGAGAAACTTATTGAAGATGACGTAGCTTATAGTATTCTCCTTACGGAATCACAGAAAGAAGCCTTACCAAGAACAAAAATTCGGCGCTGGACACTAGGAGAAATTATTACAGCAATGGCGGAAACAAATTTCAAGGTTGAAAAATTGATTGAAGAACACGGATCTCATCAAAAATGGGTCTTCCCTTCTACTGCACCCGAAGGAACTGAAGAGCGTATACCCGCTCTATATACATTAATTGCGACAACATGCAAAAAAGGATCCCTTCACGGATAGGATCCTTTTTTTGCATGCTTACGCATATAAGTTGAGGTTGGAGATTACCATAATTCTGTAGAATAGGACACAAGATATTTCAACATTCATCTCTGACTCACGTCGTCAAAAAGGGGTATGACCAACATAACGAAGAGTAATGTTTTAGTTGATAGTGATAATCGTTATCAACTAATTAGAAGTATACAGGATGTCATTTCAAATTACAATAGCCTTTCTGGTTTTTATTTATGAATTTTTTGATATAAAAATGTATACATTTTAAGAACATTTACTCATATCAATTTGCCTCCTTCCGTTATCTGCTATAATTTTCACTGAACAGATTAATAACTTCATAATAATGTTTTTATTAATTCCGTTTTTATATTTATAAATTATAATAAATAGTTCTTTAAAAAAGGTAGGGTAACGATGAAATATATTAGTATTCGAAAAAAAATACTCTTCACACTCTTAAGCATTTGTTCCTTATTTAGCATTGCTCTAATTATTATTCTTACATTCGCTATGAACCAAGCAAATGAAGTTGAAACATTAAAAAATGATGTATCGAAAAGAGCAACCATTTTAAAAGAACGCGGTGATTGGTTCCAAGCGCAAGTTGCTGGCTTACAAGAACATTTACTATCGCACGATCAAAAAGGATTAGATAAATTCAACCGGGAAGGAAAGAAATTAGCTGATACAAGAGAAAAAGTAACGAGTGATAAAAAACTCCCTGAAGGAATGAAAGAGGCCATTTTAATGGGCGCAAAGTGGCGAAGCGTCATAGACAATGAGGTTCTCCCCCTTGCAAGTGAAGGGAAATGGGACGAAGCATCCAAAATCGCTTTAGCTCAAACAGATTACGTAAATGACCTTTTAAGTCGATTTACTAAATATGCAAATGAAGAGAATGAAAAACGTGATACATTAATTGCTGAAGTTCAATCTTCTTCATCTCTTATCCAATATATTATTTTCTTCTCACTCATTACATGCACACTAACTTCTATTTTATTAGCATGGTGGTTCTCTGGTAAACTCGTTAAACCTATTCGACAAATTGATGCGAAATTAAAAGAATTAGCTTCTCAACATGGCGATTTGACTGCGAGATTGAATGTAACTAGTAAAGATGAAATCGGTGATATTGCACATTCCTTTAATCAAATGCTCGCTAACTTACAACGTATAATAAAGCAAGTTCAACAAACATCAACAAGTGTAAAAGAAGCTTCAGAAAATATGTTCATCGAAACAACTGCATCTATGGACACTACCGCACAAATCCAAGAGACTATGAATGCTCTTGATCATAATATTCGTTCACAAGTGTCTAGCATCGAAGAGAGCTCAACGGCAATGGATGATATGGCAACAAGTGTTCAGCGCATTGCAGAATCTGCCTCTTCTGTTGCTAGCTTAGCTGTTACAACTTCAGAAAAAGCAGATGATGGTAGTAAAGTAATTAAAAAATCTATTACACAGATGAATACAATCAATGACGCTGTTAACGCTACATCGCAAGTGGTAGAGCGACTCATTACACATACAAACCATATTGATACTGCTCTTCAATCCATTTCTAACGTTGCAGAACAAACGAATCTACTTGCTTTAAACGCTTCTATTGAAGCTGCCCGCGCTGGTGAACATGGTAAAGGATTCGCTGTTGTCGCTGATGAAGTTCGTAAACTTGCGGAACAATCTAAACTAGCTGCAACCGACATTAACCATTTACTTTATCAAATTCAAGAGGATACAAAAATAGCTAATGAAATGATGACACAAGGTCAATCAGAAGCTTCACAAGGAATCACAGTCATTCGTATGGCTGGCTCTTCATTCTCAGCAATTGTTAACCACGTTAACAAAGTCTCTACACAGATGCAAGAAATGTCTGCAACTGCTGAAGAAATGGCCGCAAGTTCTGAGGAAATGAATGCAGCTTTAAATAATATCGCTTCTATTTCAAACGAAGTTGCCGCTGAAACATCACAGACAGCACATTCAGCTGGTGGCCAAGTAGATGTAATGAAAGACATTGCTACAAAGTCATCAGAAATGAAAACTGCAGTACAAGAACTTGAAGTTCTCGTTTCTCATTTCAAAACAAATGCATAAAGTGAAACTTTAATCAGTGATTTTTTTCTCCTCCCCCACTGATTATTAGCCTTCACCAATCGGGCTTTTACAGGCAGTTAATTTCCCGCCTAATTTTGAGGTGAGAAATTAACTGTCCACAAATAGCGGGATAATAGGAAAAAAGAGGGATTTCTTTTTTTAGCCCCTCTTTTTTACTTTAAAATATATCTTTCTCTCTCCCACTCTGTCTGCTATAATTCCTAAAGGAAATAAGAAAGCTTTATTCCAACTTTAAATAGGAATAAGGCTTTCTTTTAAATCGTTATATAAAGTAATCATAATACTCAAATTTTACAAAGGAGGTTTTTCAATCATATGAATTTTATTATCATTCGAAAAAAATTAATGTTCATGATGGGAACGATTTGCGCTTTATTTGGCATCGCATTAGCTTTTATTTTATTCTTCACTATTGATCAGTCTCGTAAAGCTGAAGCATTGCAAAAAGAAATTTCTCCTCTTGCAACAGAGTTAAAAGAACGTGGAGACGCTTATCAAGTACAACTTTCTGCTTTAAGAGGTTATTTACTGCAACATGATCAAGTCGAATTAGACAAGTTTCATGAAATGAGTAAACGTCTTGAGGATTCAAAAAATGAACTTCTTTCTAACCCTAATGTTTCTCAACAAGTAAAAGACACAATGCAATTAGGCTCTACATGGAGACAATTTATTGATGATAAAGTTGTTACTCTTGCGAAAGAACAAAAATGGGAAGAAGCATTACAAGTTGCTTCTAAAGAAAATGGTACGGTTTATAAAGTTATTGGTGATTTCACAAACTATAGCAACGAACAAGCTAAGTTACGTGATCAATCCATTGAAAAAATTGACCAATCATCACTACTAATTGAATACGTTGTATTCTTATCACTTGTTATATGTATTGTCGTTGCAATTATTCTTGCATGGTGGTTCTCTGGTAAACTTGTAAAACCAATTCAACAAATTGATACTAAACTAAAAGAGTTATCTTCCCAAGAGGGTGACCTAACAGCTCGTCTACAAGTAAATAGCAATGATGAAATCGGTGCAATTGCCACATCATTTAATAACATGTTAGAAAACTTGCAGCACATCATTAATCGTGTTCAAAAAACTTCTGTAGAAGTACAAAATGCTTCTGAAAATATGCTAGAAAAGACCAATACATCGCGTGATGCAACAATAAAAGTTCAAAGCTCAATGTCCAATTTAAATGCCAGCATCCAATCGCAAACTTCTAGTATGGAAGAAAGCTCGACTGCAATGGATGATATGGCAATGAGTGTTCAGCGCATTGCAGAATCTGCTTCTTCTGTAGCCGAACTAGCTGTAGCCACGTCAGAACACGCTAACGACGGAAGTACTGTTATTCAAAAATCTATTTCACAAATGACGACGATTCACGAAGCTGTAAATGCTACATCAGAAGTAGTCGAACGTCTAATCACTCACACAAAATACATTGATACAGCTGTACAATCTATCTCTAATATCGCTGAACAAACAAATCTACTTGCTTTAAATGCTTCTATTGAAGCGGCTCGTGCCGATGAACAAGGAAAAGGATTTGCTGTCGTAGCTGATGAAGTTCGTAAACTTGCTGAACAATCAAAAACAGCGGCAACGGATATTAACCAGTTGCTACATCAAATTCAAAATGATACAGAAACTGCTAGCTCTATGATGTCTCAAGGTCGCTCTGAAGCATCTGAAGGCATTAACGTCATTCGTGAAGCAGGCTCTTCTTTCACAACAATTGTTGGTCAAGTGAATACAGTGTCTACTCGAATTCAAGACATATCAGCAACTGCTGAAGAAATGGCCGCAAGCGCTGAAGAAATGAATGCTTCACTTAATAACATCGCTTCAATTTCTAATGACGTTTCAAGTGAGACTGTCGCAACAGCACAGTTTGCTGAACAGAAAGTCATCGTGATGAATGAAATGACTCTAACTGCAAAACAAATGAAACAAACAGTTGAAGAATTAGATCAACTCGTATCTCATTTTAAAACTGAATAGCTTTTCAAAAAATATTCCTCCTTCAAGAGGAATATTTTTTTGAGCTCATTTCCTGCACTTTATACGCATATCCGTTATAATGAGAATCGATATCATTAATATTTAGGGGGTGCTACACATGTCACAACAAGCATTTGAAGAAAAGTTATATGCAAACTTAGAAGCTGTTATTGACCCTGAATTAGGTGTTGATATTATCAATCTTGGATTAGTTTATGACGTTACAGCTGATGAAAATAATAATGCTGTTATTACGATGACGATGACTTCTATCGGTTGTCCAATGGCTGGTCAAATCGTATCAGACGTTAAAAAAGTACTATCAACGAACGTACCCGAAGTAAATGAAATAGAAGTAAACGTTGTATGGAATCCACCATGGACAAAAGAACGTATGTCACGCATGGCAAAAATCGCATTAGGTGTCCGTGATTAAATAAGGAAAAGACCTGACAATCCAGTCAGGTCTTTTTTCTCTTATTATTTTACTCCTACTGCGTCATAAGCTTTCGTTACAGCTTGTAACTCTTTAGAGTTTTTACCGTATAAATCTTCTGCTGATTGAAGTGCTGCTTGACGCATCATTTTAAAGTCAGAGTTTGCAGTTAAATATTTTGTAAGAGCACGATAGTAAATTTTTTCTGTTGCTTCACGGCCCACTCCAGTTACTTTCACACCGTAATGAGTGCCGCCCTCAGATACTAAGTATGCTGCTTTATTATTGATGCTACTGTTAATATGAACGCCGCCATTATCAGCTGTTCCAGTATAACGTTTATTGTAATGATCTGGGTAACCTTCGCCAGGTTTTAATGGATTTGGAATAGATGCTGGATCTTTCAGAGAACGAAGTGCATCACCAGGTTTACCAGGTGTATAAATGTCAGCACCTAAATCCCAGCTCTTCTTCTCAACCATTACACCCATAATATCAGACAATGATTCGTTTAATGCACCTGACTCATTTTTATAAACAAGGTTTGCTGTATGTTCAGTTACAGCATGCGTTAATTCGTGACCGATAACATCTAGTCCAGCAGATAATGGAATGAATGTCTTGCCATCGCCATCACCATACATCATCTGAACACCGTTCCAAGCTGCGTTATTCCAAGATTCACCTACGTGAACAGTAGAAATAAGTCTCGCACCTTTATCATCGAAAGAGTTACGGTTAAATGTCTTTTTATAGTAATCATATACTTTTCCTGCATTCACATGCGCATCAACTGCCGCTTTATCTTCGAAGAACTTAGATTTACTTACAACTTCTTCTCCTGTATATCCAAGAATTTGTGAGAATAAATTAAACCAGTTTTCATCCATATTCTCTGCATCAAATGTATGGACACCTTGTCCTCGTGTACCATCAAATAAGTTGAACGCTCCTGTTTTCGTATCTTGAGCAATTTCAAATGATTGTCTAGCCCCTAATACTCCGTAACCAAATCCAGTAATGTGATCTACAGCATTATATTTCTCAATAACATTTCCATTTGTCGCATCAACAAAGTAATGCCAATATCCTGGAGCTGGTTTTGAAACCGATGCTTTTACAAGATAAGCAAGATAGTATTGGCCATCTTTTTCATACACATATAAATCTTTTTTCACACCATCATAATTCTTTACTTTACCAATTTCTTTCTCAATATTAGCTTTTGCAATCGTTTCTGCTTGTTCCGCACTAATACTTGCAGATGCAGGAATATTTTTATCATCTAAATTCGGAATAACTTGTCCGAAAAACGCTTTTACATTATTCTCTTTATCAAGCGTAACCGTTTGATCTGAACCATACACAGGAATGTTATTATGCTTCTCAACTAACTTCACATGTGTTGTACCAGACTCAGCATCTTTTTCTTCACCAACGATATTGAAATGTTTTTCAATATTTCCTGCTAGTTTAAACATATCTTTTTTATTCTCTAAATATTGAAAGACCGTCTCTTTTTTATCTAGTCCTTCCGGTGCTTTCCATTCTTCACCTATGTAAGCTGGTGTTTTAAACTCTTGGTGATACTGGATTTTTTGCTCTTCTGCTTTCGTCGTAGTTGCTCCAAATGCCCCAAACCCACTTGCGATAACAGTTAACGCTAATGCTGATGAAATTATTTGCTTTTTCAATCTAACACTCCCCATTCCCCTAAGAATTTTTGACACTCTTAATACAATTCTAAATACTTATTCGTATACCTGTTCTCAAAAATTGAGAAAGTTTTTTCTGACAATTCGACTCACCAAAAAGAGGACATCGAAAAACGATGTCCTCTTTCCTATAACTTTTCATTCCGCTATTTATATGTTCGAAAGCCACCACTGATTAAAGCCTCACTTTATTGTATTTTCATTTCAATTGCTAAATAGTGAGACTTCTCTTTCGCTTGAATTTGAATATCTTCTTCTACAGCCTCCGCTGCATCACGCATTACAAGTGTTTCACCGTTTACAACGCTGCTACCTTCAATTTGTACAAGGTACAATTGACGTCCTTCTTTAACAGGAAAATGAATTTCTTTACCAGCTTCTAATGATAAAGAATATAAATTTGCATCTTGATGAATATGAATTGGTGCATCTCCATCAGAAGGAGATACCATATGGAACCACTCATTTTCACGTTTACTCCAATCAAATTTAAACTCACCGTAGTTTGGTTTATGACCATCGCGGTCTGGTAAAATCCAAATTTGCAATAAACGTAATGTTTCACTTCCTAAGTTATGCTCACTGTGAAATACACCAGTACCTGCACTCATATATTGAACATGCCCACGCTCAATTGTCCCTCGGTTCCCCATACTATCTTCATGTGTTAATTCACCATCTATAACGTAAGAGATAATCTCCATATCACGGTGCGGATGCATATCAAAACCAGTTTGTGCCGCTATTAAATCATCATTCATAACACGTACTGCTCCAAAATTCATGTTGTTTGGATTATAATAATTTGCAAAAGAAAAATGAAAATGTGTATTTAACCAACCGTGATTTGCTCTTCCCATATTTTTATGATCAACTTTTCTAAACATATCCTTCACCTCATATTATCTCGAAATCGAGATATTTTTTTGAATTTTATCACTGCAACTTCTTCAGTAATTCTAATAATTGTTTTTGTTCTTTTCTATTTAACTTATCAAATTGCTCTGCTTGAAATGTTTCTTGCGGTGGGACTATTTCTTCATATAGAACCTTTCCCTTTTCTGTTAATGAAATATATTTCGTGGTACCTTCTTGTTCACGCTGAATCCAATCTAGTTGCTCCATTTTATTTAAAAGTTGAGTAACATTTCCTTTCGTAACAAACAACTTATTTCCAAGCTCCTGCTGCGTTAAACGATCATGTCCTCCAATTTGAACTAATACATCAAACTGAGCGGCAGATACATTCCACTTTTTCAAATGCTGATTCGTCTCACGAATACTTCTATTATAAAAGCGTGATAAACGAAACCATAATAGTAATCCAAGTCTTTCCTCTGCTTTCATTCCATCACCTCGCTCATTTGATACTATTAGTTTAGAACTAAACTTAATAAAGGTCAACTACTTATTTTTCATTAGCAACAAATAAAAGCACAGTGATTTTTCTCCACTATGCTTCAGATTAAATTTCTATTTTTATATTCATCTAGCTTCCTCTCCGCGAAATGCCTCGCATCTTTCTCGATCCATCTTTCTTCGTATAGTTCATTTCCAACATATAGTACATCATTCTTATGCTGCATCGCATGCCTGAATTCATGCAATAGCGTTTTGAGCACTTGTTCATACTCTTCCCACTTACAAATGAAAATTAATTGTTTTTCTTTATGATAAAAACCACCTACCGGGAATAAAAACTCCTCTTCTTCTTCTCCTAATGATAAAAGGACATGATTCGCATCACACGTATCACAAAAAATAACTGGCGTTGTGCTTATTTCAATAAGGGAAAATAAATCATTTCTTAACTTTTTGACATCCCAAGGAAGCTCCGAATCCAACACATACCAATTCTCAACTTGTTGATATACATTTTGAAACTGGAGTTCCATTTCTCAATAATCCCCTTCCCAAACTCCCTTTTCCTATATGTATGCCACAATATGTAAAATATTAAACATATCCTTCTCTAACAAATAACAACAAGTTATTAATTTTCCATAAAAAAGGAATCTATTTAACTATAGATTCCTTCACGATAATACCTTATATAAAATCTGACCTTACACGTCAATTGTTTAAAATTTAGCTATTCTTCATATCCCACTTAAAGATTTTATTTAAAAATTTATATACATTCTTTGACTCTTTCGTTAGAAGCGGACCTAAAATGGATAATATAAGCACATATAGTGCTGAGAATGGTTTCAATACCGACATTAAACCACCCGCGATACCGATATTAGCCATAATGATTGAGAATTCTCCCCTTGAAACGATTGTTAATCCAATATTTGTTGATGCTTTATGAGATAGTCCAGCTTGTCGTCCTGCAATCATCCCTGCTACAAAGTTTCCAATTATCGTCAGAAGTACAGCACCTAACGTTAACCATATTGCTCCGCCCAATGAGAATGGATCTATACTTAATCCGAAACTGAAGAAGAAAATAGCTCCGAAAAAGTCTCTAAATGGAACAACAAGATGTTCAATTCGATCACTATGCTCTGTCTCAGAGAAAACTAACCCTAAAAGAAGTGCCCCGATTGCTTCTGCAACGTGAATTGTTTCTGAAAAACCAGCAATGAAGAACAACGAAGCAAATACTACAATAATAAAGATTTCATCAGAACTAATATTCAACAATTTATTTAATAACGGCGTAGCCTTTCTAGCTACTACGAAGAATAGAAGCATATATCCTAAAGCAATTCCAATTGAAGTGAGGGCACCTAAGAACGAAGCGTGATCCCCAAGGACTAAGCCAGAAACTACTGATAAATATACAGCAAGGAATATATCTTCAAACATAATAATTCCTAAAATTAATTCGGTTTCATTATTACCAGTTCTTCTTAAATCAACTAACACTTTTGCAACGATAGCACTAGAAGAAATCGTAATAATACCCGCAATAATTAAGATTTCGAGTAACGGGAATCCCATTATAAATCCGTATAATAATCCTAGTGAAAAGTTAATCAAAATATAGATTGTTCCGCCAATCGCGATAGAACGTCCAGATTTAATTAGTTTTTTCATCGAAAACTCTAATCCCAGATAGAAAAGAAGGAACAGAACGCCAATCCTTCCAAGGAAGGATATCACACTTGCACTTTCAATAAATTTGAGATCGATAACACCTATTGTCGGCGCGTGCGGCCCTACTAACATGCCAAGAACGATTAGAAAAGGAATTACTGAGAATTTAAACTTCCCAGCAATTACCGCCGCAATTGCTACTAAAACTAAAGCTGTACCAACTTCAAAAATTAAAGTATCCATCTAGTCAGTCCCCCTGTTCGAAAGTAATTCATTAATAATCTTTTTAATTTCTTCTCTCTCACCAGAAACTACAAGCATATCTCCTTCTTCAATCACCGTGTCTGGCCCTGGATTAAATAGCTTTTTCATGTTCTTTTTCATAACTGCAATTATAGTTACGCTATATGTTTTTCTTATTTCAAGATCACCAATTGTTTTTCCAATTGCTGGCGCTGCATTCTCCACTTTGAACCACTCAATTGCTAAACCTTCAAAGACCATTTCAACATTTTCTAATGCCCTAGGCTTATATACCATTCCACCTAATATTGCTGCAATTTGTCTTGCCTCTGAGTCACGCAATGAAATACTTGATAGACTTTCTTCATGGTCTGAATCAAAATGATACATTTCCCTACGTCCATCATCATGAATAACAATCACCATTTTTTCGTTACCTTTCGTAACGATCTGAAACTTATAACCAATACCCGGAAGTTCGCTTTCTCTTATATTCATACTAGTTCCTCCTCAACAATCTTTATTTGAATTTTCTGTTTTTCTGTCTTTTGTTCATCCAATCAATTTTAGAAATTCTAGCCATTCAGGATACCTGTGATTTGGAAATCTTTTATTGTAATAATAAGTAGCTCCTAGAAAGATACTTGAAGATGTAATGATAAAAAATACATTACTTCTCATCTTTAGACTCTCAAGGCTTACTTTCAATAAAGTTTCTTCTTTCAAATTATCCCCTCTTTCTCGCTTTAAATTTAGTTTTTTAAAATGTAAATAATTCTAAAAATATTACAATGTAACATAATCATAACATAAAACACATTTAAGTAACATCATTTTTAGAAAAATTGATTCTGGTATATTTTTTGCATATAATTTTCTTATTACGAAAAAAAGGAAGTGTATTATATGGTTGATATCTTTAGCAGATTCCTTGAGGTAACGAATAATATTTTATGGTCATATATTCTTATTGCAATGCTAATCGGCTTCGGTCTTTATTTCTCTTTTAAATTAAAATTTGTCCAAATTACTCATTTCGGTGAGATGGTCAGTTTAATTAGTAAAGGATTCAATCGAAAAGAAAAGAAAAAAGATAGCATCTCCCCGTTCCAAGCATTTTGCTTAAGTGCAGCAGCACGCATCGGTATCGGGAACTTAGCTGGTGTAGCACTCGCAATTTCTATGGGTGGACCTGGTGCAATATTTTGGATGTGGTTTATCGCTATTATCGGTGCAGCTACTAGTTTTGTAGAATGTACTCTCGCACAAATTTATAAAGTAAAAGATGGACGTGGATTCCGTGGTGGCCCTGCTTACTATATGGAAAAAGGTTTAAACAAGCGCTGGATGGGCATTTGGTTTTCACTTCTCATCACAGTTGCATACGGATTAATTTTCAATTCAGTACAAGCAAATACAGTAACAATAGCATTTGAAAATGCTTTTGGACTAGAACGAACTATCGTAGGAGCTGTATTAGCTTTATTAGTTGCTGTTATTATTTTTGGTGGTATTAAAAGCATTTCACGTATTACAGAAATGATTGTTCCTCCAATGGCAATCGTTTATATCGGCGTAGCTGTTTTTGTCGTTATTAAAAACTTCAATATGTTACCAAGCATTTTCCTAGAAATATTTAACGGCGCATTTGGTTTAGACCAAGCCATCGCTGGTGGTATTGGAGCAGCAATCAAGTTCGGAATTCAGCGCGGTTTATTCGCGACAGAAGCAGGTATGGGGAGCTCTCCTAACGCAGCAGCAACATCAGATGTATCTCACCCTGTAAAACAAGGACTCGTTCAAGCATTAGGTGTTTTCATAGATACATTCTTAGTATGTACATCAACAGCATTTATCGTATTATGTTCTGGACTTTATAAAGGATCTAACTTACAAGGAATTGAATTAACACAACAAGCATTAAGTTCTCAAATTGGACCGTGGGCAAGCACTTTCTTAGCGATTATTATTTTCCTATTCGCTTTCAGTTCCTTACTAGGAAACTACTATTATGGTGAAACAAATATCGCATTCATTAAAGAAAGTAAAACATGGTTAATGATTTATCGCGTTGCAGTTGTCGGAATGGTGTTCTTCGGATCAATCGCTGCCCTTCAAACAGTTTGGAGTTTAGCTGATTTCTTTATGGGACTAATGGTATTCACAAACTTAATTGCTATCTCATTCCTTAGCAAATTTGCCTACGCAGCATTAGTAGACTATATAAAGCAAAAGAAACAAGGAAAAGATCCTGTTTTCGTTGCAAGTTCTATCCCTGCCTTAAAGAATACGGAGTGCTGGGATGGACAGGATGCAGAAGAGAATAAACAAGCTGGATAACAACTAAAAGCGGAGGTGACTTGCTCAGAACAGGAGCGAAATGACCGACTGTTCTAGTCACTGGAGCTGAATATCACTTAAAGCGCAAGCGGCTCGTTAAAAACAGGAGCTATATATCAAATAAAAAATCCCTATTACTTCACAGTAATAGGGATTTTTTATTTACAACAGTTCATAATTTGTTCAAATTAATTCCAGCAAAAGGGTTGATTTATATAAATTACTAGATTATAATAATTATAAATTAGTAATTCATATAACATAATAACTCAAGAGGAGATTGATCATAATGAACAAACAAGTAATCGAAGCATTAAACAAACAAGTAGCAAACTGGAGCGTTTTATTTACAAAACTACACAACTTCCATTGGTACGTAAAAGGACCTCAATTCTTCACACTACATGAAAAATTTGAAGAGCTTTACACAGAATCAGCTACTCACATTGATGAAATTGCAGAACGTATTTTAGCAATTGGCGGCAAACCAGTAGCAACAATGAAAGAATACTTAGAACTATCTTCTATTCAAGAAGCAGCTTACGGAGAAACTGCAGAAGGGATGGTCGAAGCAATCATGAAAGACTACGAAATGATGCTAACTGAACTGAAAAAAGGCATGGAAATCGCTCAAAACTCTGACGACGAAATGACATCTGACCTACTACTAGGCATCTACACAGAACTAGAAAAACACGCTTGGATGCTACGTGCGTTCTTGAATCAATAATAGATTTAAAAGCGCAAGCGGCTCGTTCAGAGTCGCTTCTTTTATGTAGTCGTCGCACATCACAATGGTACATAAAATTATATCGGCGATTTTTCAAATTTATCGACCGCAACTCGAATTTCATCACCGATTTTTCATTTTATCGAAGTTCCGACAAAGAATATCGACTTACCGACAAATCACGACAATATTAACACTCCTCTCCTCTACTTTTATCAATATATTACAATCTCATTTATGTTAAAATATAGGAAACACCCTTTAGTAAAATAGATCCAAAAAAGCTTTTCCAAGTTCATCATTTACGACTTAAATGACGGGAGTGGTTCAGTTGAAAGACTACTTAATTAGAGCATTTTTTGCGTTAATAACAGTTGGGATTCTCTTACTTACAGCTAATATTTTCAACATACGTGTCGAGGTTAAAGACTATGCTTTCCTCGTTGTTGTAGCAATTGGTGGCGGCTGGGGTGGCTGGTACCTATATAAAAAACAAAATAACAATAACAATAAAGGCATTCCGAAATAATATGGAGTGCCTTTATTCTATAATACATAATTAAGCTTAAATCACTAATAAAGCAGTCCCAAAAAACATCATACAAACCCATATTCTATGGTAAATAAAAAGAATTCATTTTGAATATAGAAATAGTCCAAAATCTTGCATAACAGAGGTATGACCCATTTGCCGCAACATTGTGGCTATATTCCCACGGTGATATGCTCCGTGGGTAACGACGTGTAGTATTGTTTCAGAAACCGTCGTATCCAGGTGCCCAGCATATGGATTATCAACCTCAAACACTTTTTCATAATCTCGTTGACTACTTAAAAGTTCTTTATATCGTTTAGATAATTCATAAAAACTAGTTTCCATTTCCTCAATATTTTTTGTTTCCAGCTGTTCTTTCAATTGGTTTGTGTGTACCATTGCATCACTCATGCTTTTACCAGAAATAATCTCGAGCCAGGCTAAATCTGTGAGGTATATGTGAGACATTACTTTTGCCACCGAAGAAAAAACACTCTTAACTTCCTTATGGAAAATGTCTTGCGGTAGTTCTTTTAAGCGATTTAAAATAACTTCATTTGCCCATAAGTGGTAGTTATACATTTTTAATACAGAACGACCCATGCTCATTTCTCCTCCAATTTTCATTTTAATGATTAGATTATGATACATAGCTGATTAAAAATTCCCAAAGGATTACATCTATAAAATTCATTCTGATTTCGATTAAAAAAACCTCTATTAACTTCATAAAAAACATTCGCTATCTTCCACAATCTGACCCTTTAACGGAACAATTCTATGTCACTCAATAATTCCTTACTCACCTTTTATTCAGATGTTCTTTTTCTTTAAGTCATAAAAACATACTTCCATCCACTTCTCCCCTTCCATATTTTTATATCTAAATGTCAATATATTTAAACAAATAAAAAACACATGCTTTTTAAAAAAAATTTACATGTGTTTCTATAAATCTCTATAAAATTGTATTATGATAGCTGCTTCCACTTCGTTCCCAAAACAGGACGCTCGTAATTTTGGATTTCATGAATTAATTTATCTGCCGTCTCGGCTGAAACAATCAACTCTTTATTTGATGGATTCATGAACCCTTCATCCGCTGCACGTTCAACCATTTGCAAAATTGGTCCGTAAAAGTCTTTAATGTTTAATAAACCAACTGGCTTATTATGTATACCAATTTGTGACCAACATACAACTTCAAATAGTTCTTCAAACGTTCCGTATCCGCCTGGTAAAGCAATAAAAGCATCTGCAAGCTCTGCCATTTTTGCCTTACGCTCATGCATCGTTTCTACTTCAATTAATTCCGTTAGTCCTGTATGAACGATTTCACCACGGAATAAACCACGCGGCATAACACCTGTTACACGCCCACCTAAACGAAGAACTTCGTTTGCTACTTCTCCCATTAATCCAACGCATGAACCACCGTATACGAGCTCATAGTCGTTTTCAACAAACATTTTTCCTAATTCAATTGCCTGCTCTTTAAATTCTGGTCTCTCCCCTAAATTTGAACCTGCAAACACACAAATCTTTCTCATCCCTACACCCCGAAACTATATATTGTTATGATACAATGAATATTGTACAACATATTGAAGGGATGAGGAAGAAATGGATATCGTCGCATTTCAAAGATGGGTGGAGGAATTTTACGAAAAACGAAGCTGGTCACAGTATAATTCCTTTATTCGCTTAAATTTCTTAACAGAGGAAGTTGGAGAAGTTTCACGCGTTGTTCGCGCAATCGAAATTGGGCGTGATCGTCCTGATGAAAAAGTGAAAACAGAAGAAGAGCTAAAACAAGAACTAAAAGAAGAACTTGGTGATGTACTATCTAATCTTATTATTCTTTCACAAAAATATGATTTAGATTTACAAGACATTATGGAGGCACACGTCACAAAGCTTTCGAAAAGGTTCGAGGTATCCAAATGAGAATATTATCAATTATGGTATAATATTCTTGTCACAATACTAAGGGGGATTTTATGTTATCTAAAAAATTGCACGACGCATTAAACGATCAAATGAACTTTGAATTTTACTCTGCCCATGCTTATATGGCAATGGCTGCTTACTGTACGGCGGAGAGCTATGATGGTTTCGCTAACTTTTTCCTTGTACAAGCTGAAGAAGAACGCTTCCACGCAATGAAGCTTTACAACTACATTAATGACCGCGGTGAGCGCGCTATTATAACTGGATTTGATAATCCAAATAACGAATACGAATCTGTACTGAACGCTTTTGAAATGGCACTTGAGCACGAGCGTGAAGTAACGAAGCGTATTTACAACTTATCTGATATCGCTTGGGATGAGCGTGAGCACGCAACAATTACATTCTTAAAATGGTTCGTTGATGAGCAAGTAGAAGAAGAAGCTTCATTCGATAGCATCATCCAAAAATTAAAACGTATTACAAGCGATTCAAATGCACTATTTATGCTAGATGCTGAATTAGAGAAACGTACATTTACGCCTCCAGCTGAATAATATTTTGATCACCTTGATGAATGTATTAAGGTGATTTTTTATTTTCTCCCTAGCTTAAAATCACTTTAAATTTCCTCATTTTTGACATGGCACTAGTTTTAAAATGGTATTGTTTTCAATATAAAGTGAAACTTTAATCCGCGGGGGTTTTGTTCATCCCCCACGGATTATTAGCCTTCACCAATCGGGCGTTTACGAGCAGTTGATCTCCCACCTAACTTCTTTGCTCCCGCCGAATTTTGAGGTGGGAGTCTTACTGCTCGAAAATAGCGGGATAAAATAATATACGAGGAGAGAAAAAATGAATCAGCGTGTAGAAGCTGTTGATGCAATCCGTGGTTTCGCTTTGTTTGGTATTTTACTTGTCAATATGACCTTAATTCAATTTGGATTCTTCGCCAGTGAAAAACCAACTTACATATTTGGAAAACTTGATGAAGGTGCTAATTGGTTTATTCAATTTTTCGGCACCCACAATTTCATGTCCCTATTCTCTTTTTTATTTGGTCTTAGCATTATTTTGTTGCAAAAAAGTATTATTGCGAAAGGAAAAAAATTCTTCCCCACATACATAAGACGTATTATCATTCTTTTACTACTAGGCTACATTCACGGCACCTTTGTTTGGGAGGGAGATATTTTATTTGCCTACGGGATTATCGGGATTTTCTTAATGATGTTCATCAATCGAAAATCGAAAACCGAAAACGTTGCTCATTTGGGCATCTATTTTACTAGCACTCATTATGCTCGCATCTTACCAATCGGAATCAACATCGAACCCCTATGATGATTTCGCACCTTATACCGAAAAGGAACATAAGGTCCATGAGACTGGAAGCTATGTGGATCACGTCAACTTTAGATTGACTGAAAATCCTTTTGATTACATGGGGATTAACGGTGTATTCGGATTAGTTTTCATATCAGTTTTCGCAATAATTTTTATGTCTCCACTTTTCTTACTCGGAATGTATGTGGGGAAAAAGGGCTGGCTATTTGAGGTCGATCAACATATACCTGCTGTCAAAAAAATCTGGCTTATCACTGGGATTTTCTCTTTTACAATTAAAATCTTAGCCATATTCGTGAAACATCCGATTTTAATTATGTTACAAGATAGTCTTACACCAGTAACCATGACCTTCTTTTACGGAAGCACGATTATTTTATTATTCCATTACAAAAAGGTAGCGCGTTTACTAACATACATGGCGAACATGGGAAAAATGTCGGTTAGTAATTACTTAGCGCAATCTATTATCGCAACAACTATTTTTTACGCATATGGATTTGGCTTATACGGTAAAATTGGCTATTTCTTCGGTATTCTTTTAACCATCGGAATTTATACGATTCAACTATTAGTTAGTACCTATTGGCTACAGAAATATCGAATGGGTCCTGTGGAATATATATGGAGACTGGGAACTTATTTGGAGAAACCACAATTTAAAAGAGACTTGGATAAAGCAAGTTAAACAAAAAGTCGTTTATCCCCCGAAGTGAGAGATAAACGACTTCTTTATTATTTATTAAAGCATAACCCCAACGATAATCGCTGATAATATACTTACTAACGTTGCACCGTATACAAGTTTTAATCCGAATGAAGATACAACGTTTGCTTGTTTTCCATCGATACTCTTCGTTGCACCTGCGATAATTCCGATAGATGAGAAGTTCGCAAATGATACAAGGAAGATTGATAAAATACCTACTGTACGAGCTGATAACTCACCAGCTACTTTTCCAAGATCAAGCATCGCAACAAATTCGTTCGTTACTAATTTCGTTGCCATAATTTGTCCTGCTGTTAGCATCTCTGAAGTTGGAATACCCATTATGAATGCTAATGGTGAGAAGATGTATCCTAAAATGCTTTGGAATGTGATTCCGAAAATAGAATCGAACACACCGTTAATTGCTGTAATTAATGCTACGAAACCGATTAACATCGCCGCTACTGTTACAGCGATAGAGAAACCTAGCATAATATATTCGCCTAACATTTCAAAGAATGTTTGTTTCTTATCTTCTTGTAATTCTAAAATGTCATCTTCTTCGTTCACATCATACGGATTAATAATATGAATGATAATAAATCCACTAAATAAGTTTAGTACAAGTGCTGTTACTACATATTTTGGATCAATCATTTTCATATAAGAACCGACAATTGACATCGATACTGTCGACATTGAAGATGCACATAGTGTATATAAACGATTTCTTGGTAATTTGCTTAATTGATCTTTTACTGTAATAAATACTTCACCTTGGCCGACAATTGCCGCCGCTACTGCATTATATGATTCAAGTTTTCCTAAACCGTTAATTTTACTTAATACGAAACCGACTGCACGAATGATAATCGGTAAAACTTTAATATGTTGTAAGATCCCAATTAGTACTGCTAAGAAAATAATTGGTAATAATACTGTTAAGAAGAATGGTGCTTGTCCATCATTTGCTAGACCACCAAATACGAAATTAACCCCTGCTTCCGCAAATTTTAAAATAGCGCCAAATCCATCTGCAATCCCTTTTACTAATACAAATCCGACCTTTGTATTTAGTAAGAAATACGCAAGTACCAATTGAATTACAAGCATAACTGCAATTGGTTTATATTTAATTTTCTTTCGATCTGAACTTATAAGGAACCCTAGTACAAATACTACAAGTAAACCGACTAGAAACATTACTAACTTCATATGTGAATCCTCCACTTCCATGAGTTATCAGTCGTATAACGAATGACGTCCGACCATTGATGTTAAAAAATATGAACTCCTAAAATATTTTGAACTGTCTTCTAAAATCAGTAAGCGTTTACATAAATTGCAATTTATAACAGGTAGTCTCTTCTTCTCTACCGTATTTAACGTCTGAAATGGATACCACCTACAAATCAAATTGTAAGCGTTATCTAATTGAAATGCAATATAAATTTTAAAAGATTTTTATATGTTAATATATTCCTAATTGATTGGTTTTTTTATGTAAATTCACCATGAAAAATAGCCCTAGCTATGAGCTAGGACCACCCTTTTTATAACATAACACCAACGATAATCGCCGATAAAAGACTTACTAATGTCGCACCATATACAAGTCGTAATCCGAATGATGAAACAACGTTTGATTGGTTTTCATCGATCCCTTTCGTTGCACCTGCGATAATTCCGATAGATGAGAAGTTCGCAAATGATACAAGGAATACAGAAAGAATACCGACTGTACGAGCTGATAAATCACCAGCTACCTTTCCTAAATCAAGCATCGCAACAAATTCGTTCGATACTAATTTCGTTGCCATAATTTGTCCCGCCGTTACCATTTCTGATTGCGGGATGCCCATTACGAATGCTAATGGTGAGAAAATATATCCTAAAATAGCTTGGAATGTAATACCGAACACTGAATCAAACAAGCTATTGATTGCTGTAATTAATGCTACGAAACCAAGTAACATTGCTGCTACCGTAATCGCAATCGTGAAACCAAGCATAATATATTCGCTTAACATTTCAAAGAATGACTGTTTTTTCTTATTTTCTAACTTCAGTGTATCTTCTTCTTCCGTAATATCGTACGGATTAATAATATGAATAATAATGAAACCACTAAATAAATTTAATACAAGTGCTGTTACTACATATTTTGGCTCAATCATTTTCATATAAGAACCAACGATCGACATCGATACTGTCGACATGGAAGATGCACATAGTGTATATAAACGATGTTTTGGGATTTTACTTAATTGATCTTTTACTGTAATAAATACTTCTGCTTGCCCAACAATTGCAGCTGCTACTGCATTATATGATTCTAATTTTCCTAAACCATTTACTTTACTTAACAAAGTACCAATAGCACGAATAAGTATCGGTAAAATTTTAAAGTGTTGCAGAATCCCGATTAATACTGCAAAGAATACGATTGGTAATAAAGCTGTTAGGAAGAATGAAACCTCTCCTTTATTAACAAGACCACCAAATACGAAAACGATTCCAGATTCCGCATATCCAAGAAGTGCTCCAAATCCATCTGAAATTCCTTTTACTAAAATATAACCAATTGGCGTATTTAATAAGAAATACGTTAACGCTAGCTGAATAACAAGCATAATCGCGATTGGTTTATACTTAATCTTCTTACGATCAGAACTTATAAGAAAACCGAGTACGAATACAACTAGTAATCCTACAAGAAACATAACAAACTTCATTAATAAAATCCTCCATTTAACTCATCATTAACGTTGAACGTCTGACTACTCAAAACAAGAAATAATCCGAACTTTCCATTTCTCCTCCAAAACCTTCAATCGGATATGAAAAACCATAAAACCTCTTGTTTCAAAGCCATTTTCCATTCTAACACAAATTATAACTCACATCCGCACTTTTCTTAAAAAAATACATTTTATTATAAAACACTCATTAATGTTCGTATTTTCCCTCTTCCCTTAGTTTATCACCATAAAAAAACGAGCATCAAATTTCTCTGATGCTCGTTCCTTTTTTATTATACAGCTTTTTCTTTATCTGCTACTGCTGGCTTATCCCAGCACTCTGTATTGTTTAAACCGGGAATAGACTCCGCATAAAAGACAGGATCTTTTCCTTGTTTCTTTTGTTTTACGTAATCTGATAATGCCGCGAAAGCATACTTAGAAAGGAATACAATCGCAATTAAATTAATAACAGCCATAATACCCATGAATAAATCAGCTAAGTCCCAAACAATTTGAATTGTTGCTACAGACCCTAACATAACCATACCAAGTACCGCGATTCGATAAACATTTAGTAAAACTTTACTTCCATTTAAAAACTCAATATTCGTTTCACCATAATAATAGTTTCCTACCAATGAACTAAATGCAAATAAGAAGATTGCCACTGCTACAAATATAGAAGCCCATGGTCCGATATGTTGACTTAATGCTTGTTGCGTTAATTGAATTCCGTTTAAATCAGCCGCTCCAGGCACATCTGATAATAAAATAATAAATGCTGTACAACTACAAATTAATAATGTATCTGTAAATACCCCTAAAGTTTGAATGAAACCTTGTTTCACTGGATGCGTTACGTTAGCTGTTGCTGCAGCATTTGGCGCACTACCCATACCAGCCTCATTTGAGAATAATCCACGTTTTACTCCTAATAAAATCGCAGCTCCTAATCCCCCGCCCACTACTTCTTTAATTCCAAAAGCATGTAGGAAAATCTCTTTAAATACATATGGAATTGCCGTAATGTTTGTTACAACAACGAATAATGCAACTGCTACATATATAATTGCCATTACTGGAACAATCATTTCAACCGCACGTGCAATTCGCTTAACCCCGCCAAAAATAATGATTGCAAGTAAACCAGCCATAAACAGACCTACAAGTCTACTATCCATTTTAAATGCGCCATCAAAAGCTGCCGCTACTGTGTTTGACTGCACGGCGTTGAAGATTAATCCGAAACTAACTGTTATTAGAACAGAGAAGACAACCCCTAGCCAGCGTTTCTTTAAACCTTTTTCCATATAATACGCTGGGCCACCGCGGAATGCATTCCCATCTTTCACCTTATAAATTTGCGCTAACGTGCTCTCTACAAATGCAGAAGCTCCTCCGATTATCGCGATTAACCACATCCAAAATACAGCTCCTGGTCCTCCTGCTGAAATTGCAATTGCTACACCAGCTAAGTTACCAGTTCCTACACGAGATGCTGTACTCATACAAAATGCTTGGAATGATGAAACACCGCTCTTCTCTTTTTGCGCTTTTCTTGTTTTCGAACTCGCTCCATCCCCAAGTAAACGAATCATTTCACCAAAGTAACGAATTTGGACAAACTTTACACGGAAAGAAAAATAAAGTCCTAATCCAATTAACATTGCAATAATAATATATGACCAAAGAACATTATTTATATCCCCAATAACCCTAGTTAAAAAATCCATCATTGCGTTCCCCCTCTTCATAACACTAAGAAAATTATATTCTAAAAACTTTTAACAATCAAGAATTTTCGACACGAAATGTAAGGTTTTGTGACATGAAAATGTTAACAATTATAACATCCGTATTTTTTATAAAAATGATATTAATCATCTTTTAACCTTAATATCATTTATCACAACAAAAAAAGAGCATCGAATTCATCTCGATGCTCACCTTTTTATTATACTGCTTTTTCTTTATCCGTTACCGCTGACTTATCCCAACACTCTGTGTTTGTTAAGCCAGGAATAGAATCCGCGCTGAATACCGGATCTTTTCCTTGTTTCTTTTGCCTTACATAGTCCGCCAACGCAGCATACGCAAATCGGCCAAGAAGTGTAATCGCAATTAAGTTTGTGATTACCATTAGACCCATAAATAAGTCTGCCATATTCCATACAACTTGAAGTGTCGCAACAGAGCCGAATAGTACCATTCCAACTACCGCAAGACGATAAATCGTTAACCAAGTTTTACTTTGTTTAATAAATTCAATATTCGTTTCACCATAATAGTAGTTTCCTAGAAGTGAACTGAAAGCAAATAAGAAAATAATAATCGCTAAGAAGCCGCTTGCCCACGAACCAATCTGTGAACTTAGCGCAACTTGCGTTAATTCAATACCTTCTAAATTTGTTGCCTTATATGCACCAGAACATAGTACGATAAACGCTGTTGATGTACATACTAAAAATGTATCTACTAATACTCCAATTGTTTGAATAAAACCTTGTTTCGCTGGATGCGTTACATCCGCTGTTGCAGCCGCATTCGGTGCACTACCCATACCTGCTTCATTCGCAAATAATCCGCGCTGAATACCAAACTTCATTGCAGCACCAATACCGCCACCTACAGCTGAATCTAAACCGAATGCCCCTTTAAAGATTTCTGTAAACATATCCGGTATTAAATAATAATTTTTAATAACAACGAAAATAGCTACTGCAATATAAATAATTGCCATCGGCGGAACAATCATTTCTGACATACGCGCAATACTTTTCACACCACCAAAAATAATAACCGCAACCAATACCGCAAGTACAATCCCTACAACATAACGCTCAATACCAAATGCATTTTTAAATGCTAATGTCACTGTATTTGCTTGTACTGAGTTGAAAATTAAACCGTAACTAATTGTAATAAGGATAGAGAACCAAATTCCCATCCAACGTTTATTTAAACCTTTTTCCATATAATAAGCAGGACCTCCACGGAAGCCACTACCATCTTTTATTTTATAAATTTGCGCAAGCGTACTTTCTACGAAACTTGAAGACGCCCCAATAATCGCAATAACCCACATCCAAAATACAGCTCCTGGTCCTCCCATAGAAATAGCTAGCGCTACACCAGCTAAGTTCCCGATTCCAATACGAGCTGCTGAACTCATACAAAATGCTTGGAATGACGATACACTTCCCTTTTTACGTGTCTTTCCAGTTAAGCCATCACCCATTAATCGAACCATTTCCCCTAAATGAGTAATTTGTACAAATTTTAATTTAATAGAAAAATAAAGCCCTAAACCAATTAACATTGCAATAAGAATATATGACCAAAGAATTGTATTCGTTGATGAAACGAATTGTTCTAAAATATTCATACAATTAACCCCTCCTTTTCTTCATAAATCGAATTATATTTAAAAAATATTCAAAAATCAACATTTTTCGACAATTTACAACTTCCAAATGTTAGAGGTTTTATAACGTAATTATGTTTTTATGACTTACCTTTCACTAACTGCACATACTAAAACAAAAAAATAATTTCATAGACAACACCATTGACAAAAATGCACACCTGTAACTATAATGATTACACCTAGTTGTAACAAACCTAATTACACTAAATTTATTTATTTTTAGATATACACTTTAATAAAGAAACTTGGAGGGAATCATTATGAAAATTGGAATTATCGGAGCAAGTGGAAAAGCTGGAAGTCGCATTTTAAAAGAAGCATTAGATCGTGGACATAAAGTAACTGCAATCGTAAGAAGCGCTGCAAAAATTACAGAAGAAAATGTAAAGGTTTTAGAGAAGGATGTATTCGCTCTTACATCTAACGACCTAGGAGCATTCGATGTAGTTGTAAATGCATTCGGCGCTCCAGCAGGACAAGAACATCTTCACGTAGATGCAGGAAATGTACTGATTGAAGCTATGAAAGGTGCACCTAACACGAAATTACTTGTTGTTGGCGGCGCTGGTAGCTTATTTGTAGACGAAGAGAAAACAACACGTGTATTTGATACACCAGGTTTCCCAAATGAATATCTTGCAACTGCTCAAAACCAAGGTAAAAACTTAGAAATCTTACAACAAACAAATGATATTACTTGGACATTCATCAGCCCTTCTGCACTATTCGCATTAGGAAAACGTACTGGCTCTTACCAAGCTGGCAAAGACAACCTTCTTATTAACTCAAAAGGTGATAGCTACGTAAGTTACGAAGACTTCGCAGTTGCAGCACTTGATGAAATCGAAACTCCAAAACACTTAAACGAACGCTTCACAGTAGTTTCTGAAGCTGAGTAATAAAAAAGCTCGTAAACATAGTGTTTACGAGCTTTTTTCATCATCTGTTATATTGATTCGGTTTATGTGGTTCATTTGGTGTATAGGGTTTATTTGGTTTATTATCATGACCATTTGCTTTTTTCCAACTTACCGCTAACTCTGGACTTGTTTTTTCTTCACTACGCTCAAGTAACACAACTGCATTTTGAATCGTTGGCGTTCCTTTATGCGCAATTCCTTGTAATTTCGTTAAATTTCCTGATACTTTAAAGCTAAATCCACCCGCTGGTGTTTGTTTCGGAATTAAAATGCGGAATTTCTCTCCCACATTAAATTCAGTTTTCGCTTCACCTTTTTCATTTACGAACTTCGCGCCTTCTGGTGCGCCTGTTGCTTGTACTTTATAAGTTCCGCTTTTAGCGTTTGTTTGCACTGTATATAAACCAGTTTCAAAAAACTCATCTTTCAATACTGCTTCTTGTTCTTCTGAAGGTGTTACACTCATCGTAATTTCTTGTAATTCTTCACTAGCGTTTGCTTTTGCCACAATATCTTTCGTTACTTTTTCTACATTTTTATTACGGAAATCTAAATCGTTAATATCAATTTGTTTTAACGCATTCCACACCGCAAGCTGTGTTGCGTAATGTGCATCTCTCCAATCGGAAACACCTAATTCTTGTGGGCTCTTCTGTGGATACCCGTTTAATAGTACACGGTATACGTTAATATCTACTTTACCCATTTCAGGTAAATCTTGGCCGCTCGGAGATTTCAGATCTACATTTAAGCAAAAAGCAATTTTGCCATCTGCTGTTTTAATAAGCTCTGTTCGAATTGGTTTTTTCTTTGACTTACTATAACTCCAATCCATTTGATACTTCGTGTGATCCATAACTTCTGCGGATGCCTTTTGAAGTGGGAATAATAAGTTCGCAAATACAAATAAAACACTCAAAAAAGCGGCCATTAGTTTGAACGATCGTTTTATATTCATGTCTACAACCCCTTATATAATAACAAATTTAATACTGTTTATTATTTAGTTAGAAACGTTTTTTATGCATAGACAAAATAAAAAAGAGTGCAAACTTTTTGCACTCTTTTACCTACTTTGAACTTAAAAATCAAAGTTATCAGGATCTGGACCGACGCGGTGGTTTTCATTTAAAGCATCAATCTTTTCCATGTCTTCTTTCGTTAATTCGAAGTTAAATATATCAGCATTTGCAATAATGCGCTGCTCTTTCGTTGATTTCGGAATTGTTACAACTTCATTTTGAAGATCCCAACGTAAAATGATTTGTGCTGTTGTTTTACCGTACTTATCAGCAACTTCTTGTAAAGTTTCGTTATCTAATAATTGCCCTTGCATAAGTGGTGACCATGCTTCCATTTGGATTCCTTGTTCTTTACAGAAAGCTTGTAGTTCTTTCTGCGTTAAACGCGGGTGATACTCTACTTGGTTAATCATCGGCTTAATTTCCGCACCTTCCATTACATCCTTCAGATGATGGATTTGGAAGTTACTTACGCCAATTGCACGCGCGCGCCCTTCTTTATAAATTGTTTCTAACGCTCTCCACGAATCTTTATATTTTCCTTCAACAGGCCAATGAACAAGATATAAATCTAAATAATCTAGTTCTAATTTTTTTAAGCTCTCTTCATATGCAGCAAGTGTCGTTTCATATCCTTGATCTGCGTTCCACACTTTTGAAGTAATGAATAAATCTTCTCGAGAAATTCCTGCTTCTTTTATACCAGCGCGAATGCCTTCTCCAACTGCTTTTTCATTTCCATAAATCGCAGCCGTATCAATACTGCGGTATCCTTCTTTAATGGCTGCTTTTACAGCCTCTACAAGTTCTGGCCCATCTTCTACTTTAAATACACCTAAACCGAACCAAGGCATTTCTACACCGTTATGCAATACTGTTTTACTTTGTAAATTTTTCATTATATTTTTCTCTCCTTTATTTTGCTTGATCTCTTTTTTCTAAGCTCATACTCCAAGCTGTTAAGATAACAGCGCCTACTACCATAATGCCGCCTACCCAAGCTGTATGAATTAACCCTAACGAGTTCGTTACAATACCGCCCAAATAAGCACCAAGAGCAATTCCTGCGTTAAATGCTGCAATATTCATTGCTGATGCCACATCGACAGCGTTCGGTACGAATCGTTCCGCCAAAATAACGACATATACTTGTAGTCCTGGAACATTCATAAACGCGAATAGCCCCATAAAAATAATTGTGATAAGCCCCGCTACTTGAAATGGTGCTGTAAATGTTAGTACGAATAATACAATCGCTTGAATAAAGAACATATAAAATAATGCACGAATTGGATTATGATTCGATAACTTCCCGCCAATCATATTTCCAATCGCAATTGCAATCCCGTACACTAACAAAATGATTGTAACGGTACTCGATTTAAACCCTGTTACTTCTTGTAATAGCGGTGATAAGTACGTAAATGTTACGAATGTTCCACCATACCCTAATGCAGTAATGACGAAGACAAGTAATAGTCTTCCGTTCGTGATGAGTTTGAATTGATCACGAAATGATACAGACGTACCCTTTTTTAAGTTAGACGGAATTAGCATGCTGTTTGCGACTAAGGCAACGATTCCAATGACCACAATCACCATAAATGACGCTCTCCAGCCAAATTGTTGACCAATAAATGTTCCAATTGGGACACCTGTAATAGTCGCAACGGTTAAACCAGTAAACATAAAAGCAATTGCGCTAGCACGTTTATTCTCTGGTACAAGTGCAGCCGCAATTGTTGAGCCAATCGACATAAACACGCCATGTGCAAATGCAGAAACAACCCTCGCGATAAGTAACACAGTAAAACTCGTTGCTACCGCTGCAATTCCATTACCAATAATGAAAACAATCATAATCCACATTAATAACGTCTTTCGCGACATACTAGCTGTTAACGACGTTAAAACTGGAGCGCCAAATGCTACCCCTAACGCATATAAAGAAACGGTTAAACCCGCTGTTGTAACAGAAACATGTAAATCCTCCGAAATAGATGGTAATAAACCGACGCTAATAAACTCGGTTGTACCAATTCCAAACGCACTAATTGCTAGCGCTAATAAAGCAAACATACTTCTTCGATTCGTCTGAACAGCCGAAGAAGATACTGTATATGAATTCAATTGAACTCCTCCTTAATACGAGAAATCCAATCATAATAGTGTGATAAAAAGGCCTTTTTATCTTCTACAAAAATAACTTTACTGCTCATAAATGCTATTATGAATGGCTTCACTCTTTTTTTGAAGAACGCACTTTAAAGTACGATAGGTACCAAAAAGTAACATAGGTACTTTTTAGTACCGTACTACTCATTTCCCTCTTACGTATGCTATTATGAAACATATTCAACACGATAAAAAGTACGTACTTTAAAGTGCTATAGGCACTAAAAAGTAACATTTAACTTATTTAGCTTCTTTTGTTGAAGAACTGAAATTCACATTCATCAAAGGAGATTTTCATATGAAGAAATATAATATTCCTGTTGAGGCGACTTTAGAGGTTATCGGTGGCAAATGGAAAGTCGTTATTCTTTGTCACTTAACGAAAGGCACAAAGAGAACGAGTGAACTAAAACGTTTAATGCCTGGTATTACACAAAAGATGTTAACACAGCAATTACGTGAATTAGAAGAGGATGGGGTTATTCAAAGAAAGGTATACAATCAAGTACCACCAAAAGTAGAATATTCCCTTACTGACTATGGATGGTCTTTAGAATCCATTCTTGATTCTCTTTGTACTTGGGGCGAATGTCATCTTGAAAAAAGCGGTAACACATCGATGCTAATCGCAGAGAGTGAACAATAAGAAAAAAGGAAAAAACGAACGTGAATTTGTTTATTTTTTCCTTTTCTTATTATTATATAGGTATACTTCTCATCGAAGTAAAATAATTTATGCGCTTTCATACCTTGTCATTACTAGGTTACGGGCTCAATATCAAATAATTAGGAATCATTTTTATGTTAACATACGTGTATATAGTATATAATATAGGATATATATTATATACACTTTCCGATAAGGGAACTTTCCATTATGCGGACAAGCCATGTATCGGACAGTTCATAAATAATAGGTAAGACGTTATGGTTTTAAATTTATGTTTTCAGCCTACTTGCTGTCATAAATTTAAAGGCATTTTATTGTGTTTTGTGAAACTTTGTATAAAGTTTCATAACATTCACTACCTTACCTAAATAAGGAATATTAATTCCAAAAAAATAAGAGTATTGCTATCGTAAAGGAGAATTGGAGATGCCAGAAACTATGACTCAAACAAAGCCAGAACAAGAAACTGTACAAATTTCTGCTAGCCAAGGACAACTTGATGTACTTGATCAGTTGTTAAAACCTGAGGTACAAGAATCATTAACAACACTAGTAGCGCAGCTTCCAAAATTAACTGAGCTTGTTAACATTTTAACTAAGTCTTATGACTTGGCTCAAACTGTTGCTACTGATGAAGTATTAAAAAACGACACTGTTAGTGCAATCCAAGAACTTGTAGAACCTGTAAAAGATACAGTGAAAAGCATGGCTGCAACTGCTATCGAAGCGAAAGATCGTGCTGACGAAAGCAACGAAGTTATCGGTCTGTTCGGTCTATTAAAATTACTAAAAGACCCACAAGCACAAAAAATGTTCCGCTTTGTGAACGCATACCTTCAAATTAGTGCAGAACGTAATAATAAATAATTTTACTTATAACAACAATTAGTAAAGACGGGGGATAACATACTATGTCAAAACAAATTGTCATCTTAGGCGCTGGTTATGGCGGTCTTCTTGCCGCTTTAAACGTACGTAAATACTACAGTAAATCAGAAGCACAAGTTACAGTGATCAACCAATACCCAACACACCAAATCATCACTGAACTACACCGCCTTGCAGCTGGTAACGTTGCTGAGCAAGCAATTGCAATGCCACTTACAAAGCTTTTCAAAGGCAAAGACATCGATCTTAAAATTGCAACAGTTGAGTCATTCTCAGTTGATAGCAAAGAAATCAAACTAGCTGGTGGCACTACGCTATCTTACGATGCACTTGTAGTTGCTTTAGGAAGTAAAACTGCTTACTTCGGTATTCCAGGACTAGAAGAAAACAGCATGGTATTAAAATCTGCTGCTGATGCAAACAAAATCTACAAACACGTTGAAGACCGTATTCGTGAATACGCTAAAACGAAAAACGAAGCTGATGCTACAATCGTAATCGGTGGTGGCGGATTAACTGGCGTTGAGCTAGTTGGTGAGCTTGCTGACATTATGCCTAAACTTGCAAAAAGCCACGGCGTAAATTCAAAAGAAGTTAAACTTCTTCTTGTTGAAGCAGGTCCAAAAATCCTTCCAGTATTACCAGACCACTTAATCGAACGTGCAACTACTAGCTTAGAAGCACGCGGTGTTACATTCTTAACAGGTCTTCCTGTAACAAACGTTGCTGGCAATGAAATCGACTTGAAAGACGGTCAAAAAATCGTTGCTAACACATTCGTTTGGACAGGTGGCGTACAAGGTAACCCATTAATTGGTGAATCAGGTCTTGAAGTAAACCGTGGTCGTGCAACAGTTGATGCGCACCTACAATCTACTTCTCACAAAGACGTATTCGTTGCTGGAGACAGCGCTGTTGTCTTCGCTGCAGACGGTCGTCCATACCCACCAACTGCACAAATTGCTTGGCAAATGGGCGAGTTAATTGGATACAACTTATACGCAGCACTAGAAGGCAAAGCATTCGAAGAGTTCGCACCTATCAACTCTGGAACACTTGCTAGTCTAGGACGTAAAGATGCTGTTGCTACAATCGGAGCAAGCAATACTCCACTTAAAGGTCTACCAGCATCATTAATGAAAGAAGCAAGTAACGTTCGTTACTTATCACACATTAAAGGTCTATTCAGCTTAGCTTACTAATCTGAATACAAGCCCGAATCATGCCCTGCATGGTTCGGGCTATTTTTATCCGTAATTTTCTCTACTTTATTTATTCGGCAGAGTAATAATATAACCCTCTTTAATTATCGGAATATACTGACTTTTTCTCATCAAAATTGTGTATATGAAAAGAGCGGAAGTAGGTATCTTCCCTACTTCCGCTCTTTCACAAAAACTATTCTCCCAATTTCACTAAGCTGTAATTCTTCTTCCCTTTGCGAATGATAATAAATCTTCCATCAAATGAATTTTCGACCGTAACATCCGTACCCACATCCGTTACTTTCTCGCCATTCATAGATATAGCCCCATTATTAATATCTTCACGCGCTTGTCGTCTAGATGGTTCAATTCCTAAATCAACTAGCCACTCTACGATGTTTTTCATCTCTTTTGAAGACTGGAATGTTGGCATCTCTTTAAATCCTTGTTCAATTTCATCGGCTGTTAACGATTTAATATCTCCGCTAAATAATGCCGATGTAATTTTCACAGCCTGCAAAAATGCTTCTTCTCCATGAACGAATTTCGTCATTTCTTCAGCTAACACTTTTTGTGCCTCACGTTTATGTGGCTCCATTTCTACTTTCACAGCTAATTCATCAATTCGCTCTTTCGTTAAGAACGTAAAGTATTTTAAGTATTTAATTACATCACGGTCATCTGTATTCACCCAGAACTGGTAAAATTCAAACGGTGTTGTTTTTTCCGGATCAAGCCAAATAGCACCACCTGCTGATTTACCAAATTTCGTACCATCCGATTTTAATAATAACGGAATTGTTAGCCCGAATACTTTCGCCTCATGACCTTCTAATTTACGAATTAAATCTAAACCACTCGTAATATTTCCCCATTGATCACTACCACCGATTTGCAATTGAACATCTTCTTCTTTGTATAAATGGTGGAAGTCCATCGCTTGCAAAATTTGGTACGTGAACTCTGTAAATGAAATTCCTGTATCTAAACGACTCGCTACAATATCCTTCGCTAACATGCTATTTATGCTAAAGTTTTTTCCGTAATCACGTAAAAACTCGATAATGTTTATTTTATGTGTCCAGTCATAGTTATTTACCATCTTCACTTCGCTATTCCCGCCAAAGTCAAATAGCTTTTTCATTTGTGCTGTTAACGCATCTACATTATGCTGCACCACTTCTAACGTTTGTAGTTGACGCTCTGATTGACGTCCACTCGGATCACCAATTGTTCCTGTTGCTCCTCCAATTAAAATAACAGGATGATGCCCAGCTAATTGAAATCTTTTCATCATCATGAACGGAATCAAATGTCCGATATGCATACTATCACCGGTCGGGTCTACCCCGCAGTATAACGAAATTTCTTTCTCTTCTACTAGCTTACGTAATCCTTCTTCATCTGTCTGTTGATTCACAGCACCGCGCCATTCTAATTCATCGATAATATTCATCTCTTCATCCCCTTTATTTTTTTAAAAACAAAAAAGCCCCTATGTCTACGATAGACATAGGGACGATTATTCACCGTGTTACCACCCAGTTTGCATAAATAGCATAGCTATTCATACCACTCTTAGCAATAATATCGATTGCTATTCCGCTTAGCATTACCTAAGATACTCCAGAGTGTAATTCACAAGTTTGTTTGTACTAGGTTCCAGCAACCCCTAGCTCTCTTTGATAACAGTGACAAACTGCTACTAGGCTCTTTCAACGTATTTCATATGTTAAATTATTAGCCATTATATTGAATTAAAAACAAATTGTCAATAATACCTAAATGTTTTCCAAAAATAATTCATACTTTTATACGTTTTTTATTCAAAGGTTACTGTAGATCTTCTCCAATAATCCTTACTTCTCGCTCTAATTTCACACCGGATTTTTCTTCAACAGTTGTTTGTACAAAATGAATTAAATCAATATAATCTTGTGCAGTTCCGTTATCAACATTCACCATAAATCCAGCGTGTTTTAAAGAAACTTCCACTCCGCCAATTCGCTTACCTTGCAGTCCTGATTCTTGAATAAGCTTACCCGCAAAATTATTTGGTGGACGCTTAAATACACTACCACATGAAGGATACTCTAACGGTTGTTTTGATTCACGCTTAAACGTTAAATCATCCATTTTTCCCTTGATTTCTTCACGCACACCTTCTTCAAGTTCAAACTTCGCTTCAAGAATAATGTAATGATTGTTCGCAAATACACTCTTACGATATCCAAATTCAAATTCATTTTTCGTTAAAGTGCATAGCTCTCCATCACCTGTCATTACAACTGCTTCTGTTAATACATAAGCTACTTCACCGCCATATGCACCAGCATTCATATATAACGCTCCACCAACTGAACCTGGAATACCACAAGCAAACTCAAGTCCTGTTAAACAGTGATCCAATGCAATTCGTGACACATCAATAATCGCTGCACCACATTGTGCGACAATCGTTGTCCCTGTTACAGTAACACCTGTAATATGAATTAAACTTACTGTAATCCCGCGAAGACCACCGTCTTTAATAATTACATTAGATCCGTTTCCTAAAAACGTAACTGGAATATTGTATTGATTCGCATACTTTATAACTTCTTGAATTTCATCATAATTCGTAGGAGCAACGAACACATCTGCTTTCCCGCCCACTTTAATATGCGTATGATTCTTTAACATTTCATCTTGCTTCACATGACCTTCAGGCAATACTGTACTTAAATATTTATAAACCTCTTGCATATTCATTTTACGATTCCTCTATTTCTATAATCTTTTTATCCCGCTATCCACGGGCCCATAATATCCCCACATAACAATGCGCTACAAATAAAAAGCACAAGTGGTGGATAAAGTGTACATAAAGCACACCTATAAACCTCTTAAATTATAAGAGGTTCCACTCATATTAAAATATATATTGCATAATAAAGCAACCCAAATGGGCTACTAAACTTGACATGTAACTATATAGACAACAAATTGTAAAATATATATGTTTTTCAAAGCAATACCCTTCAATATCTTACTATACCATACGAAAGAAAAATGGTATTTTTTGTAATCTTTTTTATTTTCATCAATAAAAAAAGAGCACATCCCACAGAATGCGCCCTTTCTATACTCTTTAAATTATTTTTCGTTCTCTTCTTTTTCCTTATCAAACCATAATAGCTCATCGTCATCAACTTCACCATTATAATTGATTAGAATCTCTTCTCCCGCTTTTATATCTTTGTAAGCAAAGAAGTTAAACGTATGATTCTCAAAGACAATATCATACGTTGCATTCGGCTTATATGAATGATTAAATAACATGCCGTATCCTAAAAGGAATGCCGTATGATTTACCCCATACTCAAATGCGTAGTCAGCAAGTAACGTTTTCTCAATGTGTTCATGCTGTTCATTCGGATAAGAGATAACTGGTGCTGAGTGTATCAACTCACCCTTTTTAATATCACGAGTTGCAAATACACCTCTATTAAATTCTCCATCACTAAGTTCAGAAGTCTTAACTTCAATCATATGCGTCACCTATATATTTCTTTCTTCGAAGTATTTTTCTCCTTAAGCTTGGCAGAAAACGCGGAGAAAAGCAATTAAATTCCTACCAAGTATAAAAAGAGCACATCATTTGTGCTCTTTTTAAGTGAAATTGTTTTTCTAAAATATTCTTTAACGACTCCGCTTGCTAATTAACCGCATGTGACATCCTTTAAGATATTCTATAAGGCCCCACTTTCTACACTTATACGTATCAATTACTTCAATTTAAATACCGCGCTCACTGGGTTGTGATCACTATTTTCAAATTTTAAATCTTTGCCTTGTACATTTACAATTTCAACATTCGGCGAAACGATAAAGCCATCAATAATAGTGACAAAGTTTTCACCTTCCACATACTTCTTCACATCATCCCTTACCGTCATCACAGATGGATCTACAGCCCATTGAAATCCTCCATCCGCAAAGTCCGTTGGTAACTCTACTAGCCATTCAGGACGCTCTTTTACAAACTTAGGATCACTTAATTGGACATTAGAAAGTAACTGGTTCCAATCTCCACCTAATATTACGTAATCACCATTTTGATAACACTTGTTCATATATTCTTTTAAATATTCCGCTTGTTGCTTTCTAATTTTTCCGCCCTCATCATAAGCAGATAAATGTACGTTTACGAGCCTAACATAATTCCCATTATTAACAGGGATTTTATGTTCAACAATCGCTCGATCTAAATCAAATAAACGCTTCGGCCAAGGCTCCATTCCTGGTAGTTGGAACCTCTTCGCTGTTTGAACTGTGTATTTAGAAAATGTACTTAATCCTCCCTCAGCATATCCCATCGGTTTTGTGACTGGGACAGGAACCCACTTTGTATCATAGTTCTTTCCAAACGAAGATGCATACTCTGATAATCCTCGCTTTAGAAACTCATGCTCATTTACATCAAATGATCGGTGGGATTTTATATCAACTTCTTGCAATAACGCAAAATCGCTATTCTCATTTTGTAAAAATGAAAGCATATTTTTCAAATTAATCTCAGTTTGCTCCTTGCTACTCGAACCAGAGCCTTTTCCACCGTCCATAAAGAAGTCTTGGTCCTTATCTAATCCAGCGTATCCAATATTAAATGTTGTAACTTTAAATTCATTTTCTAGCTGCAGTACACGCTCTTTATTATTTTCAACCTTTACGTCTAAAACATTCGCTGGTTGCTCTTTTGTAAGTGTCATATAAGCTAAAAAACCACCTAGAATACCAGCTACTATTAAAATAAATATTAATACTATTTTTAAAATTTTCTTCAAAACACATGACCCCTTTTTGTAAAATAACATATTTCTGTATTTTCAGTTAAATGAAGATAGATTAAAGACACAAGAAATATTTTACCATAAAGAAAACTTCATATCATTATATTTAGCTAACAAATAATCATTGTATCTCTCACTGCAATTATCTTGAAATTCAATCATAACATTTAAGAAGACAAGACTGTAAGGCAATTACAATCCACAACAGAGAAATTGCAACTTCAAAGAATATACAGATCCTACTTTTCGCACTTTTCATTAACATATTTATTGGCAATCCAAAATAATATTTAGTAAACTATACATAGAACTTATAGGCGATGGAGTTCGCCATAACTGCTATTTAGCTAATGACTCCTACCAGTATGACTACTGGTAGGAGTCTATTTTTTTTGAGTAAACTATTAGAGAGGTGAAGAAATTGAAATATATTATTGTTGGCATAGCCGGTATATTAGGAGCTCTTTCCCGTTATTATTTAGGTTTTACTATCGATACTCTTTGGCATCATGCATTACCACTCGCTACATTAACGATTAACTTAATTGGTTGTTTCTTACTTGCTTTGTTGACCACCTATATCGCTCGGTTAAACATCTTATCCTCCGAAGTTATTACCGGGATTGGAACCGGATTTATCGGTTCATTTACGACATTTTCAACATTCAGCGTAGAAACTATACAGTTAATCAATCATTCACATTTTGGTATCGCATTTTTATATGTATCATGCAGTATGCTAGGCGGTCTAATTATGTCTGGGCTTGGCTATAAACTTGGAGGTTTTTTACTAAACAAACACCTTGAGGAAGGTGAAATATCATGATTAACGCTTTATTAGTAGCAACAGGAGGATTCTTCGGTGCCATTACACGATTTGCAATTAGTAATTGGTTTAAAGAAAGAAACAAAACTTCATTTCCGATTGCTACATTCCTCATTAATATAACCGGTGCATTTTTACTCGGATATATAATTGGCAAAGGGATAACTACAAATTGGCAATTAGTATTAGGCACAGGATTTATGGGCGCCTTCACTACATTTTCAACGTTTAAATTAGAGTCTGTTCAGCTTTTCAACCGCAAAAACTTTGGCGTACTATTTCTATATTTAAGCGCGAATTATATGATTGGTATCCTCTTCGCATTCCTTGGGATGAAGTTAGGTGGAATATAAAAAAAGCGACTCTTTTACCGATCGCTTTCTTTCATAAAAAGTATGCTCCGCCATATGGAATTGAAAATAAACCAGCTGGATACACATCATAATGTATACTTTGCACAGGAAGCTGCGAATGCGACATATACTGACTCTGCATCATTTGCGCTACTTGTGCTTGTTGTTGCATTTGAATGGCCTGATGCACTGCCTGAATTGTCATCTGTGCCCCGGCCAGCGTAATAGCTGCCCCTACTTGTCTTCCAGTGTGAAAATAATGATTCATCATTCTTCAGCTCGCTTTTTATACAGAATGAATTCCTTTTACATGTTATGTTTACATACGATGCAAGTGTTTTAAATTTACATAAAACATGTTTTTAGCCCAACCCATACATAAAACACCTTCATAGAGTATATAAATGCCCACAAATATATGAAAAGGAGTGAGAATATGAGTTTCTACGAACAACAGCCTTTTACTCAAGATAACTATTATCGAGATCAACATTGGCATCCCCAAAATCCACTAAAACACCAAACAATCGCTATAATTGGTCCTGCTGTTTCTCACGGATTACGTGAAGCTGCTCATCTCGGCTATCAACACGCATTAACCGAAGCTGTCGCTATCGGCTACTTACTTGGAAGAGGTTACGATTATAATACCGCTTGGAAAACCGTTGAATCTTGGTGGAGACCACCAGGATCCCCGCTTCCTACTCCATACTAAAGCAAAAAGACCGTAAATATACGGTCTTTTCACTTTACCATGCTTTCTTTTTTCGAAGCATCGAGAAAATAGCCATGAATAAAATCGCAATAATTCCAGTAAAAACAAATAAATAAGCTAATGGAATTAAGAAAAATGGTTCCACTAAAGTTCCATCCGGCTTCACTTCCGAACCAATTATATTAAACATAATTATACATAACACTCCTAAAAATATCGGACTAGCCGCTAATAAATATTTATTTTTCATAATATATTCTCCTTCAATCTCATAATTATTTTTTTGTATTCCTTTTCACTATTCTTACTACCATCATAATAAATCCAACGGCATTAAAAATCAACAATTATTTATTGTTTTACGATAAACAATTGTTGATTTTTATGAATCCCAGACGTAAAGAGGCTATAGACAAAACATTGTCTATAGCCTCTTCAATCAATTATTTCGATCCAAAATACGCCTTTTGGAACATACACATTCTTATCGCATTATGGTAGTTACCATCAACGAAAAATTCGTCTTGTAACTCACCTTCCACCATAAATCCAACCTTTTTATAAACATGTACAGCCTTTTCATTTTCTTTATCAACAACTAAATAGAGTTTATGCATATTTAATACAGAAAAAGCGTAATCCATCGCTAAACGTGTTGCTTCCGCTGCATAACCGTGTCCTTGATAATTCGGATCAATAATAATCTGGAATTCAGTTCTTCGATGAATATAATCGATTTCCACTAACTCGACTAATCCAACCATCTCATTATCTTTCTCCAGGATAAAACGGCGTTCACTTTGATCGTGGATATGTTTATCATATAAATCCTGTAGTTCTACAAAAGCTTCATACGGCTCTTCAAACCAATAAGACATAATATGCGCGTTATTATTAAGTTCATGCACGAACTTTAAATCTTCCCGTTCTAAAGGACGTAACTTTAATTCCTGACTCATTTCTATAACCTCCAAGTAAAATAACCTCTTCACTTAATTTCTCAATTTTTTTCGATTTCAAACGCCCTATTTACATTGTAAACCTTCAAGTAACTTGAAGGTCAAGACGAAAAAGCAGTGCAAATTGATGTCTGCACTACTACTCTTTTCTCAAATCTCTCATATTTGATATGTATAAAGCAATGACTAAAACAAGAATGGATCCCGCATATAATAGCGTCTCCATTGGTTCCTCATGAGATACAATAATCAATCGAATTAAAGCCGTAATCCCGATATAAATAAAATAACGTAACGGAAAATGATAATTCGATTTGAAATACTTAATAATTAATGCGATGAACTCAAAGTATAAGAAGTAGACAATGATACTTTCAACTAATTTATAAGATGTATACTTCTTCGCCGAAAATATGTATTGAATAAACGTGATTGTCTCATTAATTAAAAAGATAGATAAAACAATGGATAATATAATTAGAGCTATATTTAATATCCATTGTAAAACACTCGCAATAAAATGATCGATATTAAATGATTTCATTCTCTTTTAAAACTCCCCTTCATATTAATACGTACTCATTATAGCAAAATTATAATTGCAGAGGGGTTAAATCATATTTTCGGCCTTTGTTTTTTGGTTTAAACTCCACAAATAATCTAAGAAACCAAAATGATTTTAATTTTTGCATTCATCTGATTGAAAGATGGATGTTTTTTTCATACATAATAAAAAAATAAAAAATTTTGTCACAAAACTCGTTATTCCGGGTTCTCTATAATACAAGCATCAAATGAGAGTGAGGTTTTAACTGACATGTTAAAAATAAAAAAGGAAGACAGGCCTTTTTCGGATGTGACATTTGAAGATTTGTTTAAACAAAACTATGTTTACGTTGTGAAACAGATCGTATGGATTGTCAAAAATCAGACTATCGCTGAAGAATTAGCCCAAGAAGTCTTTTTACAGCTATATCGCAACGATTGGAAGAGAATTGAACACTTACCTGGATGGCTAATAAAATCTTCTACTTATGTAGCGTATAAATATCTACGATCTGAAAAACGACATCAGGCGAGAGTAGATAAAACCATACAATATCATGAAGTACAACATATTTCATCATTAGATGATGACTGGATTAGACAAGAAGAAATTACAAAGGTACAAATGGTACTCAGTAACATGGATGAACGGGATCGAACCATTTTATTAATGAGGTTTTCTGACTTTCAATATAAGGAAATTGCAGAAGTGCTTCAAATTGACATATCTTCTATTGGAACATTATTAGTCCGAGCCAAACAAAAGTTTCGTAAGATTTATAAACAGTTAGAGGAGGCGTAATAAATGAATTGTTATGATGTGGGATTTATTCAAGCATATATGGATGGGGAATTACCTTATGAGACAAGAAAAGAATTCACAAAACATTTAGATACGTGTAACGCATGCCAAGACTTATTACTAGAAATTAGTAAATTAAATCACTGGGAAAATGTCATGTTAGAAGGAGAAACAGTACATTCATCAAAAGAAATCAAAATTGATGTAGACCAAGCGTGGAAAGCATTTGAAAGTCGCGCAAAATTTGAAGATGTTTCTTATATCAATCAAAAACCTGAACAGAAGAAGGGATTATTTACAAATATGAATAAAAAATCAAAACGTTTCATGTATATAGCAGTAGCGGTAGCGGGGCTTTTTACAACAGCCATGGTTCCACAAGTGCGAGTGGCAGCTACGAATGTTGCCTCCTATTTTTCCAATGCAATTTCAAATGATACGATTATATACGAAGGAAGAGACGTTGAAAATGGTCAATTTATTCCGCTTGATGAAAAAATTACAGATCAAGGTGTTACGGTAAATTTAAAAGAATTATATGTGGCGGATTCACGTATATCCGTTCATTACAAAATTGAAAAAGAGAATGGAAGTGTAGTACCGTTTGAATTTGATACAAAGGGGTTACAACTTGAAGATGACGGCAAAGTAAATGGACAACAAGAAAACAACCCAGTGTATAAGAAAAATGAGTACTTCGGACAATTAGCATTTATTCAAGGAGCAAGTGGTGGACCATTCGAACTAAAAGCATCCGGTGAAGAATTAAAGCATATAGGTATTCGTTTTAAGGATAGACCAGAAGGTGTCATTACATTTATCGAAGGTCCTGAAGGGAAAGATTCTTTCAAACAACCACTTACATTAGATGTAAATATAAGCAGGATTGGAAAAGTATCTGGTTCTTGGAAAGGTCAGCTTCAATTCGATCCTACCAAATTGAAAAAATAAAGTAATTTCAAATGAAAAAAAGAATAAAACGAGATGTATTCAATACCATGCTTATATTCTTCCTTGTGTTACTTACGTTTATTTCATACATGATTTCAACTCTACCTTTTTTAATTTCATAATCATAAAAAGGTAGTATAGTAAGTAGCCGGTTCCTTAACGTACAGGGAATCGGCTACTTTGTGTCCAAGCGTACAATTTTCTTTTTTGGATATGGTGCCCCTACATGCAAAACTTACATAAAATCCAGATGAACTCCAAATAAACTCCAGATACTTGCTTTATGCTAAATGTAATCTTAAACAAGGAGGTAATGAAAAATGTTTAAAACATTATTAGCAGGAACACTTTTAAGTACAGGATTATTAGCGGGTGGTGCAGTAGGTACAGAAGATGTGAAAACGAACAAACTAGAATCGAATAAAAAAATAGAATGGAGACAAACAAATAAAAGTGAAAAAGAATCCGCAAAAAAGATGGAAAAAGGTACAGAAATTGGTCAAAATCAATCAATGTCAGTTACAACAAGTGTAGATGGAACAACAACTTCTTCACCCATCCATAATTCACCTGAAGACGCAGTGCCAGCAATTCCTAACGAAGATGTGAAATCTAACCATAATCAAACCTTTGAAATGCCTGAGGACACTAAATCAAAACCTGTACATGATTCTTCTAAATAAGCTATAAAATGAAATAGGATCATACGGTCAGATAAGTAATAATAGAATCCCTGTTGTATACAGCGCAGGGGTTTTTGTTGTTAAAAAAGTTCCCTTCACTAGTCAAAAGCAAATAATGAAAAAACGAAAGAAAATGCAGTCTTACGCCTTTACATTAAACAAGAGGACGTAAAGAAAACAGATATACCAGCAAAAATAAAAGAAAAATTAGGTGTAAAATAATAAATAATTATTAAAAACAAATAAAAGGAGTATCTCTTATTTAATAAGAGATACTCCTTTTATTTTTCGAACCATGTCTTAGCCACAAGCAAAAAGAACCATAAACTTGCAGAAAGTTTATTTTAACTTCCCTATTGATAGGTTAACACGATAATTCCCATACTTTAATAGTCGCCCCAGAAAGTTATCCAATTCTTCATTAGAAGTAAAATGTGTTTTTAATAAATAACATCCCTCACCACTTATACGATGCACTTCAGAAATCCCTTCTTCTCCTTGAAAGAAATTCATAAACTCTTGATGATTAGCTGTTGTTACAAACAAAGTAACAAATGCAGTCACTATTTGTCCTAATTTGATTCGGTTTATTGCGATTGTATATTGTTCAATAATCCCTAAATCCTCTAATCTTCGAATTCGATTTCCTACAGCCTGCCCCGTCATATGTATTTTCTGACCAAGTTCTTTCCATTGTATTCTTGAGTTTTCTCCTAATAATTTCAGTATCTCAAAATCTGTTTGATCAATGATATAAACCAATCCTTTCACCGTGAAAGTAGAAAGCCAGAAAGTGTTTCGCCAGCTTATTCTGCTTATCGATACAATTCACTATACTTAGTTTATCCTCTTACATCGCATTGTTTATCAGTTATATTTACTTATAACACAGAGGACGCAACAAAAAAATACATCTAGATTTAAAGGAGGTTACAAATATGTTATTACAAGAAATTCTATCGTTCAATGAACAATTTGTAGAAAATAAGGAATACGCTCCTCGTGAAGCGACAAAAATGCCTAAAAAACGTATGGTTGTTGTTTCTTGCATGGATGCTCGTTTAATTGAGCTACTTCCAAAAGCTTTAGATATACACGATGGTGATGCAAAAGTTATCAGAAATGCAGGTGGTAAAATTGCTTCTCCTTTCGATAGCGTTATGCAAAGTGTTGTAGCATCAGTATATGATTTAAATGCAGATGAAATCTTCCTTATCGGACACCATAGATGTGGTGCGAGTCAAACTAATCCAAAAGGAACACTTCAAAAAATATTAGATCGTGGAGTAGCTTCACCAGAAATTTTATCAGCTATTGAATACGCTGGTGTTGACCTTGAAAAATGGTTATTTGGATTCGATGATGTCAACAATTCAACTCAAGCTAATGTTGATTTAGTAAGAAATCATCCGCTTATTCCAAAAGATGTTCCTGTACATGGTTTAGTTATTGATCCTCACACAGGTAAATTAGATTTAGTAGTTGATGGATATACAGCATTAAATAGTATGAAAAATTAATTATTACTTAAATGGAAGGAAGTTATTAGATATGAATAGACAAGAAGCTACGCAAAAAATTATGGAAGCAAAAATTAAAAAAAGTTTAACATGGGAAGAAATTTCAAAAGTAAGCGAAAACTCTGAGACTTGGGTTGTAACAGCGTTATTAGGACAAGCTACAATGACACGTTCAGAAGCAGAAAAAATCGGTAAACTATTAGAATTAGATGAAGAAGTAGTTCAAGCATTAACAGTAGTTCCACTTAGAGGTCAAGTAATGCAAATGCCTCCTACTGACCCAATCTTATATCGATTATATGAAATGATGTTACAATACGCACCAACTCTTAGAGAATTAATCCTAGAAAAAGCTGGCGAAGGTGTAATGAGTGCAATTAACTTCAATCTAGGTGTGGACACACAAGAAGATCCAAAAGGTGGCGACCCTCGTATCGTGATTACACTTAACGGGAAATTCTTGCCATTCCGTACATGGTAATTAATTAAATATCCATCTATATAATTAAAATAATTTTATAGACCTAAAAAATCCATCCTTTTTAATCTAACTGTATAAAAAGGATGGATTTTTACTATGAGATTCTTTTTCGGCAAAGGAGAATAATATGAATAAAAAATATTTTGAGACGGGCTTTAGTATTCTACAGTGGTTTGTGTTTTTATTAGCAAATACAATTGCATTGCCTATCATTATCGGTGGCATATTCCATTTATCAATAGAAGATATCTCAACATTAATGCAACGAACTTTTTTAGTCGTGGGAGTAAGCTCATTTATACAAGCATGGTTTGGGCATCGCTATCCCATTGCGGATGGTCCAGCCGGTTCATGGGTAAGTATATTTGTCATACTGGGACAAGTAGCTATGCATCAGGGACAAAGTGCAAAAGATGTATTACAACTTTTAGAAGGTGGATTAATTATTGCGGGTATATTACTCTTCGTTCTTGGTATAACAGGGCTTGTTCATCGAATTCTACGTTTATTTACCCCTTTGGTTACAGGGACTTTTCTTTTAATCTTAGCTCTTCAGCTTAGTGGTGTGTTACTAAAAGGAATGATGGGATTACAAGGGTCTGCAACTCATCCTGATTATACAACAGCTACTATTGCACTCTTTGTTTTTGCCATGATTACCTTCTTATCAATTAAAGGGAAAGGATGGATGAAAAGTTACGCTGTGTTACTTGGCATTTCATGTGGTTGGCTTTTGTATGCTTTATTAGGAAAATCATCTCATATGCCTTCACACACACCGTTAGTTAAGTTACCAGAGATATTTGCTTGGGGCACACCTAGATTCGATATTGGAATGACTCTAACTGCAACTTTATTTACATTCCTTTTAGTTGCAAATACGATTGCTGCTATTTCGGCTGTAAAACAAGTGGCTCCGTTATCTAAAGAAAATGAAAAGCAAACACTGAACCGTGGCGTATGGGCCGGAGGTATATCACATATTATCTCGTCGTTGTTCTCTACAATTGGAATTGTACCATTACCTGCATCAGCAGGATTTATTCAACTAACAGGACAAAGAAAAGAGAAGTCATTCCTTATAGCAGTCTCATATTAGCAGGAATTTCTTTTATTCCCTTAATTGTAAGCTTTATATCCTTGCTACCAGGCCCTATTGCTAACGCTACACTTTTAGCAACATTTGTCCAGATGATAGGAATTTCATTTCAATCGATTTTACGTGAAGAATTAAATCAACGCCGATTAACTATATTAGGAATTTCATTATTAATCAGTTTGGGAATAATGTTTCTTCCAGAAAGTGCATTTAGCGGAATTCCTTCTTCCTTACAATATGTTTTAAGTAATGGATTACTCGTAGGTACTATGATTGTCATTCTACTGGAACAGTTTTGGAAAGAGTAAAGTATTTATACACTTAATTATAAAAAGGAGAATTAAATGAATTTAATAGTGGATTAAAAAGATAATATTCATATTTCTCTTTTTGATTATTGTTACCATACCAATTTTTACTTTTTACACCATGAAACTATATACGTCAAAATCGTTTCATGACGTTATTACTTCCACATACTTGCACTTTATATAATAACGGTACAGTACAAATAACATGCTGTATAAATAAGTGTGGAGGGATTTACTATGAACGAAGCGTTACTATTAGTCGACATACAAAATGATTACTTTGAAGGCGGCAATATGGAATTACATCAGCCTGAAAAAGCCGTACAAAAAGCGAAGGAAGTATTGAAAGTGTTTCGCGAAAAACATAAAACAGTTATTCACGTACAACATATTGCGAACAATGAAGGGACTACTTTCTTCTTACCCGAGACAGTAGGGGCTCAAATTCATGATGACGTACAACCGATTGCTACTGAAAGAGTCATACAAAAACATCACCCTAACAGTTTTTTAAGAACAAATTTATTACAAATATTAAAAGAAGAGAAAATAGACCAACTAGTCATTTGCGGTATGATGACTCATGTATGTATTGATGCAACAGTACGCGCTGCCAGTGATTTAGGATTTCAATGTGTTGTAATTGAAGATGCTTGTACAACAAAAGATTTAGAATTCCAAGGAAACCTAATTCCAGCAGTACATGCTCATCAATCGTTCATGAGTGCATTAGAGTTTGGTGATATTTACGCAAAAGTCATGTCAGCAAGCTGTTTTGCAAACAAAAACAAATAAAGGATTACAGTTCCATATCAAAAAAAGAAAGGATAAATCTCTTATTCTTTCTTTTTTTCAATTGTCTTAATGACAGTATTTATACGATAATCACCATAATGTAAAACATCTGCAAGCGTCTCCTCTAATTGTTGGTGCGAAGATGTATGAAGAATCATGATATAACACCCATCGCCACTTATGCGGTACATTTCAGTAATTACGTCTGTTTTTTCAAAGAAACTTTGAATTTGATTGTGATAATGTGGTGCATGCAAAAATAGCGTAACAAATGTCATAATAGATCCTTCCAGCTTAGCCCTATCTATGTCTATCGTATATTTTTGAATGACCCCTGCCTCTTCTAATTTATTAATTCGTTTCCTAACAGCCTGGCTAGTCAAATGTACTACTTCTCCAATTTCCTTCCAATTCATTCTAGCGTTTTCTTGTAGCAATTGTATAATCTTAAAATCTGTTGAATCAAACATGGCCATCCCCTTCCTATAGGAATCAAATTTTATAAGATTTTCATTTCCCCTACAGTATAGTTCAAAAATTTTGCAATATAATCGATTAACTCTATTAGGAATTACATTATTGTTAACTACTTTCCTTCCTCCTTACAATGTATTTTTTGATTACTCGTAGGCATCATGATTGTTATTCTACTGGAACCAAGTGTTTGAAAGAACAATACAGCAAGCTAGCGATTGTTTTTTATAAATATGCAAATTTTTTAGGAATTAGTTTATCTTTTTTTAATAATTTATTTAGAGGGAGTTTATACTCAGGTATTAACATAATAAACATAGCAACTAAGTTCATTGATTCAATTTGAGTCTTTTCATATGTGGCTTATAGCAAAAAGAAATATAGACGAACTGCTACTATAATCGCAAACCGTACTACTTAAAATCATAAAATGAGGAGACGATAAAAATGAACAAAAAAACAAAAGCACTATCATCCATACTGCCCAGATTTACATTAGCATTAACAGGGTGTGCTGGTACTAAAGCTGAAGAAAATCATAGTAAACAAAAAAAGCTGCTGCCTATAAAATACAGACAGCAACTTCAACTAGAGTAGCTGTTATGATCTATGTAAGCTACATTATATAATTTGATTTTCTATTAGTTTTTTGGCATACTCATTTTTTACATTTTGTAACTAATAAACAGCGATTGGCCCATAAGGGCCATTGATAATTTCTATTTTTGTTTCAAAAATATCAGTCAAAATTTTTGGGTCCATAACCTCTTCTACTGTTCCAAAAGCAGCAATTTGTCCATCTTTCATAGCACAAATTTTATCAGAATATTTGGCTGCAAAATTTATGTCATGCATAACAGTCAGAATTGTTCTTCCAAATTCATTAGCCGCACGTCTCAAATGCTCCATCATTTGAACAGAACGAGCAACATCAAGGTTGTTCAGAGGCTCGTCCAAAAGTACATATTCAGTCTCTTGGCACAATACCATCGCTACATATGCCCTTTGTCTTTGACCACCAGAAAGCTCATCTAAATATCTATTCTCTAAATTAGTTAAATCTAAAAAATCGATATATTTAGAAATAATAACTTCGTCCTCTTTAGTTAATCTTCCCTTTGAATAAGGAAAGCGCCCAAATCCAACTAGTTGTCTAATAGTAAGCCTAGTTACAAAATGATTTTCTTGTCGCAATATAGTCAAAATTTTTGCTAAGTCTTTTGATTTGGATTCAGAAACATCCATATTTGCTACCTGAATTTGACCTTCATCCATATCTAAGAGTCGTCCAATCATCAAAAGTGTCGTGGACTTTCCAGCGCCATTTGGTCCAATTAAAGAAGTAAAGCCCGCTTTTGGTATTTCAATATCCAAAGGTCCTATTTTTACCTTATCAGTATAGAACTTTTTAACATTATCAATTTTTATCATAAAGCCCTCTTCCTTAAAACTATAGTTAAAAATATTATTCCACCAAATAATTCGATAATAACTGAAACTACACCTTGAGCATGGAATACATGATACATTAAAAAGTATGCACTCGTCATTATCAAAAATCCTATAGCAAGAGCCATTGGAAAAATATATCTATGATCATAAGTTGACGCCGCCTGATAACTCAAAGTCGCTACTAAAAAGCCGTAGAAAGTAAGTGGTCCAATCAAAGCTGTTGAAATGGACATCAAAATAGCAACTAATACAAGCGTATAAATTACACTAGGTCGATATTTAACTCCAAAAGAAGTAGAAACATCCTTTCCTAGTGACAATATATTCAAATTCTTAGAATGAGCAAAAATTAATACTGCCACAATTATGACCATAGGAATTACAATAGGAAAATATGCAGAATCTGCATGATTAACAGAACCAAATAATCTTGCTTGTAAAATATCAAATTCTGAAGGCGCAAGTAGTTTTCTCATGAAAGTTGACACAGAATTTAGCCCAGTACCAATAATAATTCCAACTAAAAGCATAAGTTGTAAATTCCCGTATTTACCGGAAAGTAACCATCCATAAAGTATCAAACTCATGAAGACCATAACAACAACTTGAAATAAAAATGATCCAATTCCACTAAAATTTATCAATACACTAGCACCAAAGAAGAATATTGTACTCGTCTGAATTGCTGAATAAAGTGATTCGAAACCTAAAAGCGAAGGAGTAATAATCCTATTATTCGTAATAGAGTGGAAAGCAACGGTCGACAAGCTATGGCAAACTGCAGCAATAATCATTGCAACAATAGCTACTATCCTTCTCTTAACAACTGGGATAAAAGAAGGTGAATCTATCGGAACTGGATTGTTATAAACTAAAAGTCCATATGAAGAAAGGAGGCCTAAAGCAATCAATGTTATCAGTAAAATCCAATAACGTCTTTCTTCCTTCTTAGAACGAAAAGCACTAGCTGATCTACTTTCATTATGAAGGCTAGAATCGATTTCGACATTTTCTTTATTTCTATATTCTAATGCGATCATCGTAGCCTCCTTGGTTTTCTTTGTCTCAATAAAATAGTAATAAACACGATTGCTCCCACTGTTGCAAGTATTAAAGAAACAGGTACTTCAAAAGGCTTTATAATTGTTCGAGAAATGATGTCACAGGCAGTTATTGTCCCCATTCCGATCACACATACCCAAGGTAAATTACTCCTAAGATCATCACCTCTAAACATTGAAACAATATTTGGCACAATTAATCCCAAGAAAGGTAAGTTTCCAATAACAGCTGCAACAATTCCAACTGCAACAGAGATAAGAGCAGTCCCAAAAAGAACAATTCTATTGTAATTAACTCCAAGGCTTGTTGCGACATCTTCTCCTAGTCCAGCTAAAGTCAATCTATTAGCATACATAAAAATAAGCAAAGTAATGATAACAATCAACCATAAATATTCATATCTTCCCACCTGAACGGTAGCAAATGAACCTACAAACCAAGTTTCAATACTTTGCGTCATTTGAAAAAGGAGCCCCATAAAAGTAGACACTGCAGAAATAACTGCTCCAAGCATCAATCCAATAATCGGGACAATTAAAGACGAACGAAGTTTAACTCTTCTTAAAAATAGAAAGAAAATCATAGTTCCTATAAAAGAAAAAATGATTGCACCAGTCATTCTTTGAACTAAAGTCGGGGCAGGAAATAATAAATATACAAAAAGCAAGCCTAAACCTGACCATTCAATAGTCCCCGTTGTAGTAGGTTCAACAAAGCGATTCTGTGTAATTAGTTGCATTACGAGCCCTGCCATCGCCATTGCAGCTCCAGTAAGCATTAATGCAACTGTTCTCGGAACACGAGTTATGAAAAACATCTCCATTCCGTCCTCTTGTCCACGTATATCATAAACTCCAGTAAACAGTGATATAATCCCTAAAATTATAACAACTATAATCGCTATTATAAAAGGTTTTGTCCATAATTTATTGTGATTATAAAACTGGGGTTGAGAAATATTCTCAACCCTAGAAATTATATTTTTTGACACTGTTTCGTACTCCTTTACACTACTTAGCTAAAGTTTTTGCAATATTTCCAAACAACTCTATATAAGTCTGAATTGATTCATTTGTGTAAGTATCCTCTGGTGCATAAATAACCTGTTTTTTAGAAACAGCAGTTGTGTTTTGAAGAGCAGGTGATTTAGAAATAACATCTTGAGCAGGAGATGAAGTAGCTGCATCAGATGTTGCAGCATCACGATCTAATACGAAAAGCCAATCAGGATTTGTTTGTGCAATAGCTTCAACAGAAACGTCATCACCTTTATGACCTGCAGTAGAATTGGAAACTTCTAGTGCTGGAACCCAACCGAAAATTTCATACATTGGCCCCCAAACACGACCAGAATGAGGAGCAGCAAAACCAATATTCCCACCAGTAACGATAACACTCATAACCTTATCTTTTCCATTATAAGCAGATTTTGCATTTTCAATAGATTTATCAAAATCAGCTACTAATTGTTTAGCTTCTTTATTTTTATCAAAGATTTTCCCTAAAGAAATCGTAGAATCTTTAAGTCCTTTTACTAAGTTTTCTCCAGGCTTAGTAGCTTTCTCAGAAACATCAACATTAAGATCAATAACAGCTGCATTTGGCACTAATTTTTTGATCTCTTCGTAATGGCCAGCAAATCTTTGACCAACGATTACAAGTTCAGGGTTTGCAGCTGCTATAATTTCAAGATTTGGTTCGCGGTGATTTCCAATATTTTTAACTGAATTATCCTTTACATATGCTGAATCTGCAGGCATTACATCCTTTGGAGCAGCCGCTAATTTAATTCCCCAATCAGCTAAAGTTTCAAAAGTTCTATTATCCAAAGCAACTACATTCTTTGGATTTACAGGGACTTTAACAGTTCCATGTGCATCAGTGATTTCAACCGTTTTTGGCTTATCACTACTATTACCTTTATTAGCCTTCGAAGTTTCTTTACTTGAATCTGAGCAAGCTACTAACATTAAAGTGAAAATTGCTAGAATACTCACTAATTTTAAAAGCATAGATTTTCTCATACGTATACTCCTTATAATGTAATTTATTTCGAAAATGATGACGTCCATAGATTGAATTAGATAGTAACTTGTATTCACCTAAATCGCTATTGATAATCATTTTCATTTGAATATCCTGTTAATTAGTATAGTCATTAATTCTGTGAAAATCTTGTGAATGATGTGAGTTAATAGAATTAAGCATAATTTGTATACCAAAAGTAATATGTGCCGTCAGGCGTGTTGATTAACCTTTATTTTACAGAGAATACATGAAAGAATGTTGATTTTCTTTTCAAGTAGGCACTTTCATTGGATACGGCCTCAACTAATGCGTGCTAGAGTCATCCCCTCCACACTAACCAATAGATGAGCACCTTATAAACTATGGTTTCTCCTACAAAATACGCCCATTAATAGCTAATATTTTCATAATTCATTGCCTGATAGAAATATTCTTTTTATAGTTTCCGTCTTTTAATATTTCTCAAAAACTATTTGATTATTAGATTTAATAGAAAAAACGAGTAAAACTGAATGAAACAGTTTTACTCGTTTTTTCTATTATGCTGGATATTGATTATTATGATAAACTGTACTTTACCTATTATCTTATTTTTATCATTCAATCATTGAATAGCCCCTGCCATGTATCGTTTGAATATATCTGTCTTTCTTCTCGCACTTTAACTTTTTTCTTACATACCCAATATATAAGTCCACTACATTTGGATTTACTACTACGTTATATCCCCAAACCTGGTTCAAAAGCATTTCACGGCTCAATATTGTATTTTTATTCTTAATTAAAAATACAAGTAAATCGTACTCGCGCTTAGTAAGCGAGAGATTTTTACCACCTTTTTTCACAATATTGCTAGATGCATCAACAAAGAGATCTTTAAACTGAAAAAAGTTTGTCTCATTTTGCTGGATACAGTCCCTTCTCCTTAAAATCGCTTTAACCCTTGCTACTAATTCTTCTTTCACAAATGGTTTTCTTATATAATCATCTGCTCCTGCTTGTAACCCTGCTATGCAATCCTTGCTAGAAATATTGTCGGTCACAATAATTATCGGTGTCGTTTTAACAAGTCGTATTTGTCTGCAAATTTCTGGTCCGGATATACTTAATGAATCCCAATCCAATACGATAATATCCCAATCTTGTTCATATATTATATTTAAACCTTGGTTTTCATTGTGAAGTTTTAAAATGAAATAGCCTTCTTGCGTTAGAACGCTTACGATTTTCTTTGCTAAAGACCGTTCATTCTTAATTACCAACACCTGCTTCACCGATGGTTCACCTCTACTTCAATATAACTTAGTTAGATAAAAAATTATCCTAAAAAAATAATTTAAGATTTATAAATATTAAATTCCTAAAAAAGCCATTATAACAGCTTATTAGGAGAACTCTATACAATCTTACAATAGATATGGATAAAAACACAAAATATATGAAGATTTAAATAAATCTTATTTAATCATTAAGGGGCAGCTATAGTCTCTACCTGCTTATCATCAATAACTATTTCTTCATTTTCTGTCTCAAGGATGCCGCCCCATCCCCATCAACTTAAGCATTTTATAAAACTACAAAACAAAAAAACGGTATTCTTTCTATTAGGCTTTACTCTATTCAGATTGTGAAGTTTCCTACTTAAACTAACGGGGCAGGTTAGTTTAAGTAGGAAATATTTGAATTAAGATAGATATAAGTAGAAAAACTAATAAAGTAATAAGTTTTACTTCAGTAAAATAAGGTATATTATATTTGTAGAATAGATTCTCTTTAAAGACAAGAAAAGTAGGTGAGCAAAGTGGGAAAATATCAATTGGATTACAAAAGTCAGGTAGCTGTGACAAAGTTTCATGAAAAACAGACGCCTGCCAAATTTGATAAAAAGCAGCAACTTGAAAAATTGCGTGCGGATTATTTGAAAAAGAAGCAAAAACAAACAGATAAATAGCATATTGCATTCTTCTGAATTTTCTGCATATCACATAAACAAACACAAGAAAATAGGTAAGTTATTCATCGTTCAAATATATACAGGCTATTTTTTCAAACCTCTTACTTAATGAACTAATGCATGCGTTAGTTCATTAAGAATAACTAAAAAAGTCGATTCCTTGAGATGGAAATCGGCTTTTTTTATAAGTGACATTTCCTTAGCGTTGTAAATCCGCATTTTTCTGACGTTACCCCTAATTAGACTAACGAGGAGGATGGTTGAAGAAGACAAAAAAAATTTGAGTACAAAAAGAAAATAGATTTTAGATAACTTTTTTTGGGGGATTTATATGTCATTTGAACAATGCCAGAGGATCAATTCATTAATGTCAAACTTTGATAGAACGTGGTTTATTGCTGGAGGATGGGCGATTGACCTTTTTATTGATGAGGAAACAAGAGAACATAAAGATATAGAGTTTGCTGTCTTTCGAAAAGACCAACAATATCTGAAAGATTATCTTAATAAATGGGAGTTCAAAAAGGTAATTAAGGGTAAGTTCCATACTTGGGAAAATGAGTTTTTAGATTTGCCAATTCACGAAATACACGCTTCGAATATGTTAAACGGAGATAAAATAGAAATTCTTCTTAATGAAACAGAAGGAAATGATTGGATATTCAGAAGAGACTTTAGGATTTCTTATCCACTCAATTCCGTTTGGAGTACTACTAAAACAGGTATTCCATACCTAAATCCAGAAATTGTACTTTTATATAAGGCGAAGAATACAAGAGAAAAAGACCATCAAGACTTTATCGCTATAAAGGATTATCTTGATAATGAGAAGAAAAAATGGCTGCGATATGCTTTAGAAATACACGAACCAGGACATAAGTGGCTTCAATTTTTAATCTAAAAATTATTTAACTTACAGGTGCTTTTAGTTCAATGAAATTAAAGTACTTTATTATCATTTTTATAAATAAATTTGCAGAAATTATATGTTTTTAAACAACTTTTAAAAGCCCTATTACATTTCATATGTAGTAGGGCTTTGGTTTTTCTAAATTAAATTTAAACGACTTCATTATCTTTGGACATTATGAGCTCATAAAAGGTGATCTTTGGTACCAAGATTGAATAAATCCTTCTTAGCTTTAATTCAGAAACATTAAAATCACTGGAAGCATAAGTTGGCCAGAAACAAAAAGAACCATAAGCTTGCCGTTTCGGCAAACTTATGGTTCATATCATACAAAATAAAAAAACCACCAAATATGTATTGGTGGAGACGGTGGGAGTCGAACCCACGTCCAAAAATATCGGCACTTAAGCTTCTACGAGTGTAGTCGATATATTAGCATTTCGCAAACTCTTCGGCCTATCGACAGGCTTCCAAGTTGCTAGTCTGATTGTTCTCTTCCTTCGCCCTCAGACGGCGAACTCCGGCGTAGTCCACTTAGTTTGAGTCCCTTACCCTACCACATGGACGATGGAGGGAGGAACCTTTAGTGCAATTAAGCAGCTAAAGAAAGATTGTTTTGTTTGCCAATTATAGGCTTTGACGTTTTAACGAGGCCGATCCCCTCGACTCGCAACCTAAGCTCGAACTATCCCTGTCGAATCCGTAACGTCCCCATGATAAAAATGGAGCATACGAAGAAAATATCGTGATAGCTACTAAGAGCTGTTTTTCAATGTGCAACAATCTTACATAGGTTATTATATCATACGCGCGCCGTTTTACAAATGTAAATATCTGTATTACATCTTTTGACGATCACGGAACACACGTGCAATTTCACGTTTAGCTTCTTTCTCTTTTAAATCGTGACGCTTATCGTATTGCTTCTTACCTTTTGCTAAACCAAGTGCCATTTTCGCAAATCCATTTTTCAAATAAATTCTAACTGGAACTAATGCATATCCTGTTTCTTTTGCACAACCTGCTAGCTTATCAATTTCTTTTTTATGAAGAAGTAACTTTCTTGTACGAAGTGGATCGTGATTGAAACGATTCCCTTGTTCATATGTGCTAATATGCATATTATGAACCCATACCTCACCGTTATGTATACGTGCAAACGCATCTTTCAAGTTCACGCGTCCAGCGCGAATCGACTTAATTTCCGTTCCTTGAAGGACAAGCCCTGCTTCGTATGTTTCTTCGATGAAATAATCATGAAATGCTTTTTTATTTTGCGCAATAACCTTACCTGTACCTTTTGGCATATAACGTCCCTCCTCTATTTTTACTATTGTAACAAATGTGAACAAAAAGCGAAAGTGGCTCGCTCAGAATCTTTGGACATTGGAGCTCCCGACAGAGAAGCGCTTTTTGCTTCGTCCGAGGAAGCGAAATGGCCAATAGATTCTAGCCACTGTAGCTAGATTCCACAAAAAGCGAAAGTGGCTCGCTCAGAATGTGAAGCGAAGCCACTCTTTTCTTACTTACGCTTTTTCTTTTTCTTCTTGAATCCTGGTACATTTTCAAAGAAGCCTTTTTTCTTCTTACCATTACCGTTACCATCTTTTTTCCCTGGCTGACTAGCGGATGTGGATGCTGATGCGGATGCTGATCCTTTTCCTTTTCCTTTTCCTTGTCCACCACGATCAAACTTTCTTCCTGTGCCGCGCTCGCCACCGCGCTCATTACTACGTTCGTTACGTCCACCGCGTTTCTTTCTGCCTGTTCTTGGCTGTTCAATCACAACTGGACGATCTTTGAACTTACGACGAGGTGTGCCTTTCATGCCAACGATTTCAAAGTCGATTGCGCGCTCGTCTTTATTTACGTTAATAACACGAATTGTAATTTCGTCACCGATGCGGAATACGTTACCTGTACGTTCTCCAATCATCGCAAAATGTTTTTCGTCATAACGGTAGTAATCATCTGTTAAATAGCTAACGTGTACAAGACCTTCAATTGTATTTGGAAGCTCTACGAATAAACCGAAGTTTGTTACGGAGCTAATCATACCGTCATACTCTTCACCGATCTTATCAAGCATATATTCTGCTTTTTTCAGTTCGTCTGTTTCACGCTCAGCTTCAACAGCACGGCGTTCCATATTAGAAGAGTGCTCTGCAATCTCAGGCAAGTTTTCACGCCATTTCGCTTGCGTTTCGTTGTCTACTTTACCATTAATGATGTATTCACGAATCAATCTATGAACAATCGTATCTGGGTAACGACGAATTGGCGATGTGAAATGCGTGTAGAACTCAGTTGATAAACCGAAATGTCCTAAGCTGTCCGAATCGTAACGTGCTTGCTTCATAGAACGAAGCATAACTGTTGAAATGACTACTTCTTCCGGCTGACCTTGAACCATTTCAAGAATTTGCTGCAGCGCACGAGGATGTATTTCGTTCGCACGTCCTTTTACTGCATATCCGAAGTTTGTTACAAACTCGAAGAAACGCTCCAGTTTATCTTCTTTCGGATCTTCATGGACACGGTACATAAACGGTACGTTCATCCAGTGGAAGTGCTCTGCTACTGTTTCGTTCGCAACAAGCATAAACTCTTCAATTAACTTCTCTGATACAGAACGATCACGCATTACAACATCAGTCGGTTTTCCTTCTTCATCTACTAGTACTTTCGCTTCTTTAAAGTCAAAGTCAATCGCACCGCGGCGCATACGTTTTTCACGTAAAATCTGTGCTAACTGCCCCATTTCTTTAAACATTGGTACTAGCGGTTCGTAACGTTCAATTAGCGCTTCGTCTTCATCTTCTAAAATGCTTCTTACGTCAGCATACGTCATACGCTCTGTCGTTTTAATTACACTTTGGAAAATCTCATGCTTTACAACATCACCTAGATTGTTGATTTCCATTTCACAAGATAGTGTCAGACGGTCTACTTTCGGATTTAATGAACAAATACCGTTTGATAAACGATGCGGAATCATCGGAATTACACGGTCTACAAGATATACACTCGTTGCTCTCTCTGCTGCTTCAACATCAATTGGAGAACCTTCTTGAACGTAATGACTTACATCCGCAATATGAACGCCAAGCTTATAGTTACCGTTCTCAAGCTTCGTTACTGTAACAGCGTCATCTAAGTCTTTTGCATCTGCACCGTCAATTGTAACAATCATTTGATCACGTAAATCACGGCGATCTTTTATATCTTCTTCTGAAATCGTTTCTGGTACACTGTTTGCATGCTCCATAACTTCTTCAGGGAAAGCTAAAGGTAAATGATGTTTATGAATGACAGATAAAATATCTACCCCTGGGTCATTTTTATGACCTAGAATTTGAATAACTTCACCTTCTGCGCTTAAACGGTTCTCTGGGTAGCTCGTAATTTTCACAACGACTTTATGACCTTCTACAGCACCCATTGATGCGCTTTTCAAGATAAAAATATCACTTGTCCAGCGCTTATTATCAGGTACAACAAACCCAAAGTTTTTCGATTCTGTATATGTACCAACTAGTTCCTTCGTTCCACGCTCTAAAATACGAACAATCGCACCTTCTTGGCGTGATCCACTTGATTGCGCGCTAACACGTGCTAATACTATATCACCATGAAGTGCACCATTTAATTCTGTAGGTGGGATGAAAAGATCATCATCCCCAGTTTTCTTCTCTTCTGGTACGACGAAAGCAAAGCCACGTGCATGTCCAATTAACTTACCGCGTACTAAATTCATCTTTTCAGGAAGACCGTAGCGATTACTACGTGTACGAACAACAAGTCCCTTCTCTTCCATCATTACAAGTGCCTTTACAAAATCTTTAAAGCCCTCAGAGCCTTCGATTCCAAATGCAGCTTCTAATTCTTGTATCGTTAACGGTTTATACGCTTCTTCTCTCATAAATAATAACAACTTATCAATATGTTCTTGTGTGATTTCTTCCAAGCAGAAATACCTCCTTTAACCCTTATATTATTTAGTGTATCCGAAAGATGGGGGATGTATAAAGTGAAACTTTAATCATCTCCCAATGATTTTTTACAGCTTTCATAAAGTGAAACTTTAATCATTGGGGGGGGTTATCCATCCCCCAATGATTATTAGCCCACACCAATCGGGCTTTTACGGGCAGTTATCTCCCACCTAACCTCTTCGCATTCGCCGATTTTTGAGGTGGGAGTCTTACTGCCCGTTAATGCGGGATAAAAAATTCCCTTATGAAAAAAAGAGGCAACTAGACCTTACCAATCTAGTTGCTCCAAGAAGTTATATACATCCTCATGTAGCACATCACGTTCTTTATCAAGTGTAATGACATGCGTAGAGTCTTCATACCATTTAATGTCTTTTAACGTAGATTCTACACCGTTATAAATAATGTTAGCACTATCTGTATTAATCATCTCATCATGGCGTGCTTGTACAACGAATGTTGGAGCATAAATCATATCAACATTATTGCGTACGTCACGAATCAACTCTTGTAATGCTTTTAGTGTATTCATCGGTGTCTGTTTAAATTCAAACATTTCCTGCTCAATTCGTTCTGGTGATTTTTGCTCACGCTTTTTATATTCGCGGGCATATGCCAATATACCTTGGTACATAATTTCTTCACTTTTAATGTACATCGGTGCACACATTGGTACAACACCTAAAATCGGTAATGTATAAGCAAGTTTTAATGAGAATACTCCGCCTAATGATAATCCAACCGCAGCTATTTTCTCGTAACCTTGATCTTTTAAATGCTGATAGGCATTCATTACATCTTTCCACCAGTCTTCAGGACCTGTATGAACAAGCTCTTCTGGTGGTACGCCGTGTCCTTTATAAATTGGCGCATGACAAGTATAGCCTTTCTTCTCTAAGAAACGCCCTAGCATGCGTACATCAGCTGAGTTTCCTGTGAATCCATGCAATAATAAAACAGCGCGGTCTCCACCTTCAAATGTAAATGGTTTTGGAGATGCTAATTTCATCATGTACTTCTCCTCTTTCTCTTCTGTAATCTAGTCGTATTCTTTCTATTCTTAGTGTACCATATTTATAATTCTATAATCTAATTAGAAACTTTTTTCGAATAACAAATTAAAAAAAGAAGAACCATTAGCACAAATCAGCTAACGCTTCTTCTTTTTAATTCTATAAGTTTAAGTACGTAACACCAATTGTTAGTACGAAGAATAATACAGCTAAGACAACTGTAATACGGTTTAATACCGCTTCAATTCCACGTGCTTTTTGCTTACCAAACAATTGCTCTGCACCACCTGAAATAGCGCCTGAAAGGCCTGAGCTATTACTAGACTGCATAAGTACCATAACAATCATTAAAATCGATACAACAATAAGTAAAACTGATAATAACGTATGCACTTGGCGTACCTCCTACAAAGATTCAGTTAGTTTAAATGTTAGCATAAATCCTATAGAAAAGCGAGAGCTATAGAGTCACTCTCGCTTTTCTTCTATTACATGAACATCATTGCAAATAAAGGTCCGAGCAAACATGTCAAAATTGCTGTCAATGTCATTGTTACCGATCCAATAACACCTTCATGCTCGTTATTTTTCATCGCTCTCATAACACCCATAATATGAGAAGCGCATCCAAATCCGATTCCTTTACCAACCGAGTTTGTAACGCGGCTCCATTTTAATAAAATTGGTCCCGTAATCGTTCCAGTAATACCTGCGATAACGACAAAGGCTGCTGTTAAGGACGGGACACCGCCAACTTGTTCAGATACACTCATCGCAACGGGCATTGTCACTGACTTTGGTAAAGAAGATAAAATTAAACTTTTATCTGTTCCCATAAGTGAGGCAATAGCAAAATCACTTGCAATAGCAACTGTTGTACCTACTAGTACACCACCAGCAATTGGTACAACATATTTTTGCAGAACATGACGTTGTTTATAAAGCGGGATTGCAAATGCTACAACACCTGGTCCAAGTAGCTCCGCAATCCAGCCACCACCACTTTCCATGTAATTTTGATATGGTATATCAAGCACTATAAATAAGAAAGCCATTAATCCTGTTGCTACAAGCATTGGAATGGTAAATGGTGTTGGAAATAATTTGTAGATTTTTTTAGATAATTGATATAATAGCACCGTAAAAAGAACCCAACCGATTCCGATTAATATTTGGCTCATTGTGTCTCTTTTTCCCCTCTATTCGCAAGATATTGTCCTGTATGTCCTGCGACAATAATAATTAAAAACGTACTCGCTACAACTGTAATGAAAAGAGAAATTCCTTTACTCATAAAAAAAGCACCGTAATTCATTAGGCCAAGCGTTGGCGGAATTAATAAAAACGGCATAATGGCAACGAGTGTTTCTGCTCCTAAATCAAACCATTTCACTGGAAGTACTTTTAGGCTAAGTAAAACAAGTAGGAGGAACATCCCAATCAAACTACCTGGAATCGGAATATTCAACATTTCTTGCACCCAATTTCCAACCATATAAAATACATAAAGAGCAGCAATTTGGACAAGAATCTTTGTGAGTTTCATGTTCATCATCCCTCATGTTTATACGATCTTCTGTTAATATCCTTATCATAGTATAAATTGTAAAAACCTGCAATTTATCAAATCGACAACGAAAATCCACTACATTATACGCTTACACCCTTGATATGACTGCGTTTCCGCATGTAATTTACGTCAAAAACCTTGACCTAATATATAAAGTTTATATTTTCTGAATTTTAGCAGTTATTATTTCGATAAAACAAAATCCTTCACTCCATTTTTATTCCGCCTTCTCTCTAGCACACATATATATAAAGATAGGTGGTGAACATATGTCTAAAAAAGTTCTTGTTTTTTGTGATCCTGGAATCGATGATACGATAGCCCTCCTCCTCGCATTCTTTATCGATGAAATTGAAATCGTTGGGATTGTCGCTGATCACGGCAATGTTCCAAAAGAAATGGCCGTACAAATCACCAATTACCGTCATGACCGAATCTTACGCTCAAGGAGCAAGCATCGGTGATTTCCGCTCTTTAGTAGGATTAAGCCCATTCATCAATCGGCCCTCGCAGCAAATTGCTATCGATTTTGATTATAATCTCTTCTTTAAATACTTCATGTCACTTATGACGGACGAACAATTTTAGCATAAAAAAAACAGACCGTGATTTCTCACGGTCTGTCGTTATTTTCTACAATTATCGTTTGATATTGTAGAAAGATTGTAAACCAGCGTAAACAGCGATTTCGCCTAGCTCGTCTTCGATACGTAATAATTGGTTGTACTTAGCAATACGGTCAGTACGGCTCATAGAACCAGTTTTGATTTGGCCAGCGTTAGTTGCAACTGCGATGTCAGCGATTGTAGCATCTTCAGTTTCACCAGAACGGTGAGATACAACTGCTGTGTAACCAGCACGTTTAGCCATTTCGATTGCTTCGAAAGTCTCAGTTAAAGTACCGATTTGGTTAACTTTAATTAAGATTGAGTTAGAGATACCTTTTTCGATACCTTCAGCAAGTTTTTGAGTGTTAGTTACGAATAAATCGTCACCAACTAATTGTACTTTATCACCGATACGCTCAGTTAATAATTTGTGACCATCCCAGTCGTTTTCGTCTAAACCATCTTCAATAGAGATGATTGGGAAGTCTTTGCAAAGCTCTTCGTAGAAATCAACCATTTCTGCAGAAGTTAAGCCAGTACGGCCTTCGCCTGCAAGGTCATATTTACCAGTTTCTTTGTTGTAGAACTCAGAAGAAGCAACGTCCATTCCTAAGAATACGTTCTCCCCAGCTTTGTAACCAGCTTTTTCGATAGCTTCGATGATTACTTCTAATGCTTCACGGTTAGAACCAAGGTTTGGAGCGAATCCACCTTCGTCACCTACTGCAGTGTTAAGACCTTTGTCATGTAATACAGCTTTAAGTGCATGGAATACTTCAGCACCCATACGGATTGATTCTTTGAATGTTGGAGCACCAACTGGTAAGATCATGAACTCTTGGAAGTCAACGTTGTTATCAGCGTGAGAACCACCGTTGATGATGTTCATCATTGGAGTTGGTAATTGTTTTGCATTGAATCCACCAAGGTAACGGTATAATGGAAGACCTACGAAGTCAGCTGCTGCGTGAGCTACTGCCATAGATACACCAAGGATAGCGTTAGCACCTAGTTTACCTTTGTTTGGAGTGCCATCTAATTCGATCATAGCACGGTCGATACCAGCTTGGTCAGTTACGTCGAAACCAACGATTTCTGGAGCGATTGCTTCATTAACGTTGTTTACTGCGTTCATAACACCTTTACCAAGGTAACGAGATTTGTCACCGTCACGTAATTCTACTGCTTCGTGCTCACCAGTAGATGCACCACTTGGTACGATAGCGCGTCCGAATGCGCCGCTTTCTGTGTAAACTTCTACTTCTACAGTTGGGTTACCACGAGAGTCAAGGACTTCGCGAGCATAAACATCAATAATTGTTGACATAATAAATTCTCTCCTTTTTATATAAGCAAATTATTTAATAATTGTTTTACCTGTCATTTCTTTCGGTTGTTCCACATTTAAAAGTGTAAGCATTGTTGGTGCGATATCTCCTAAAATACCACCTTCACGAAGCTCTACATCATTTTTTGTAACGATGAAAGGAACCGGGTTAGTTGTATGAGCTGTCATTGGTCCACCATCAGCAGTTAACTCCTGATCAGCATTACCATGGTCAGCAGTAATAAGTGCTACACCATCTTTTGCAAGAATCGCTTCTACAACTTTTCCTAAACATTCGTCAGTTGCTTCTACTGCTTTAATTGTTGGTTCCATCATCCCAGAATGGCCAACCATATCACAGTTTGCAAAGTTAAGAATGATAACATCATGTTTATCATTTTCGATTTCATTTACTAAAGCGTCCGTTACTTCATAAATGCTCATTTCAGGTTTCAAGTCATACGTTGCAACCTTCGGTGAGTTAATTAAAATACGCTCTTCTCCTGGGAATTCAGCCTCACGACCACCGCTAAAGAAGAATGTAACGTGCGGATACTTTTCAGTTTCCGCGATGCGAAGTTGCTTTAATCCCGCTTGCGCAACAACTTCACCTAATGTGTTATCAAGGTTCATTGGCTTGAATGCCACGTAACCATCTACAGTTTCACTGAAATGTGTCATACAAACGAATTCAGGAATGTGAGGTACTTTTTCACCACGATCGAACTCACGGAAGTCTTCGTTTGTAAATACACGAGCAATTTGAATTGCACGGTCTGGACGGAAGTTATAGAAGATAACTGCATCATCATTATTGATTGTTGCAACTGGCGTGTCATCTTCGTTAACAATTACAGACGGCAATACGAATTCATCATATATACCATTTGCATAAGAGTCTTCTACACACTCTTCTGCTGATTTATAAGTAGGGCCTTCACCATTCACCATAGCACGGTAACATTTTTCTACGCGATCCCAACGCTTGTCACGGTCCATGGAGTAATAACGACCAGAGATAGTCGCGAATTGTCCTACTCCTGCTTCTTTAATTACTTCATTTGTTGCATCGATATAACCTTTTGCTGTTTGTGGTCCAACATCGCGGCCATCTAAGAATGCATGGATATATACTTTCTCCACGCCTTCTTTTGCTGCTAAGCGAAGAAGAGCAAACATATGGTTCATGTGACTGTGCACACCACCATCAGAAAGTAAACCAAATAAATGAAGAGCAGTACCTTTTTCTTTCACGCTTTTAATTGCATTTCGGAAAGTTTCGTTCTGATCGAACTCACCTTCACGAATTGCAACGTTTACGCGTGTTAAGCTTTGATATACTACGCGGCCAGCACCGATATTTAAATGACCAACCTCAGAGTTACCCATTTGACCTGCTGGAAGACCTACTTCCTCACCACAAGCTGTAAGCGTTGTGTGAGGGAATTTGTTCCAGTAACCATCAAAATTAGGTTTCTTAGCTTGTGCTACAGCATTCCCGTAAGTTTCTTCACGTAGTCCGAAACCATCAAGAATGATTAAAGCTGTTGGCTTTCTCATTTTACCGCCCCCAGAAGACCTAAGAACGAAGCAGGCTCTAAGCTAGCACCGCCAACTAAAGCGCCGTCGATGTCAGATTGTGCCATATACTCTTTAATGTTTTCTGGTTTTACGCTACCGCCGTATTGAATACGAACAGCTTCTGCAGCTTCTGGAGAAACAGCTTCTGCAACAACTTTACGGATGTGCGCACATACTTCATTTGCATCTGCAGAAGAAGAAGATTTACCTGTACCGATAGCCCAGATTGGCTCATAAGCGATAACAGTTACTTTAACTTGCTCTTCTGTTAAACCTGCAAGTGCTTTTGTCACTTGACCTGCTACTAGATCAAATGTTTTTCCGCTTTCGCGCTCTTCTAAAGTCTCACCACAACAAACGATTGGTGTTAAACCATGTTCAAATGCTGCTAGAGTCTTTTTGTTTACTGATTCGTCTGTTTCAGCAAACATTTCACGACGCTCAGAGTGGCCAAGTACTACGTAGCCTACTTTTAAGTCGCTAAGTGCTACTGGGCTAATTTCACCAGTGAACGCACCATTTTTTTCGAAGTGCATGTTTTGTGCACCTACTTGTAAGTCAGTTCCTTCAGTCTTTGCTACAAGACGCTCTAGGAATAGAGCTGGAGAGCAAACTACTGCATCAACAGCTGAAGCTGCTGGGATTTGACCTTTAACTTCCTCTACGAAGCTAACTGCTTCAGATAGAGTTTTATTCATTTTCCAGTTACCTGCGATAATTGGTTTACGCATGCTTTGCACCGTCCTTTTTCTTTGGCTGCTACTTATTTGTCGTTAAGACAAACTACACCTGGAAGCTCTTTGCCTTCCATGAATTCTAATGACGCACCGCCGCCAGTAGAAATGTGGCTCATTTTATCAGCCATACCGAATTTTTCAACAGCTGCTGCAGAGTCACCACCGCCGATAACAGAGTATGTATCTTCTGCATCTGCTAATGCTTGCCCTACTGCTTTTGTACCTTCTGCGAATGGAGTCATTTCGAATACACCCATTGGTCCATTCCATACAACAAGCTTAGAGTTTTTAATTACATCTGCATAAATTTCACGTGTTTTAGGACCGATGTCCACGCCTTCCCATGTAGAAGGGATAGAGTCGATACCAACGATTTGAGTTGTTGCAGTTTCAGAGAATTCCTCTGTGATGACAACATCAACTGGCATATAGAAGTTTACGCCTTTTTCTTTTGCAAGTTGCATAAATTCTTTAGCTAGTTCAATTTTGTCGTTTTCACATAGAGATAGACCAATCTCATGACCTAAAGCTTTAACGAATGTGTAAGCAAGTCCGCCACCGATGATTAAGTTATCTACTTTGTCTAATAGATGACGAATTACACCGATTTTATCTTTTACTTTCGCACCACCGATGATAGCTGTGAATGGACGTTCTGGGTTAGAAAGTGCTTTACCTAATACATCTAACTCTTTTTCCATTAATAAACCAGATACTGCTGGTAGGTAGTCTGCGATTCCTGCTGTAGAAGCGTGAGCACGGTGAGCTGCACCGAATGCATCGTTTACGAAGATATCAGCAAGAGCTGCAAATTCTTTCGCAAGTTCTGCATCGTTCTTTTCTTCGCCCGCATAGAAACGTACGTTTTCAAGAACTACTACGTCGCCTTCGTTCATTGCTGCAACCATTTCTTGTGCAACTGGTCCGAATGCTTCGTCCGCTTTTTTAACATCTTTACCAAGAAGCTCGCCTAAACGTGCTGCTACTGGAGTAAGACGTAATTCTTCTACTGCTTGACCTTTTGGACGGCCTAAATGACTTGCTAAAATTACTTTCGCACCTTGCTCTACTAAATATTGAATTGTAGGAAGAGCTGCACGGATACGAGTTTCATCTGTAATTTTGCCTTCTTTCATAGGTACGTTGAAATCAACGCGGCAAAATACGCGCTTACCTTTTAAATCTACGTCACGAATTGATTTTTTGTTCATTGGATTTCCCTCCGACTACTAGTTAGGATTGACAAAACCCATTCAAAAGCTTAACACATTTGCTTCTAAAACGAAAGAAGAGAGAGAGGGAACAAACCCTCTCCCTCGTTTTGTCATTGATTGCTTATATACTTAAGAATTAAAGACCTTTAGAAGTCATGTATGCAGCTAGGTCTACTACGCGGTTAGAGTAACCAGTTTCGTTATCGTACCAAGAAAGTACTTTAACCATGTTACCTTCCATTACCATTGTAGATAATGCATCGATTGTAGAAGAAGCTGTACATCCGTTATAGTCGATAGATACTAATGGCTCTTCGCTGTATCCAAGGATACCTTTTAATTCGCCTTCAGAAGCTGCTTTGAATGCTGCGTTTACATCTTCAACTGTTACTTCTTTGTCAAGTTCAACAACTAAGTCAACAAGAGAAACGTTAGCAGTTGGAACACGTACAGCGCCGCCGTTTAATTTACCTTTAAGTTCTGGTAATACTAATGCTACAGCTTTAGCAGCACCAGTAGATGTTGGGATCATGTTTTCAGCTGCTGCACGAGCACGACGTAAATCTTTGTGTGGTAAGTCTAAGATTTGTTGGTCGTTAGTGTAAGAGTGAATTGTTGTCATCATTCCGCGTTTTACGCCGAATTTTTCGTTTAATACTTTAGCGAATGGAGCTAGACAGTTTGTAGTACAAGAAGCATTAGATACTACGTTGTGGTTAGCTGCATCGTATTCTTCGTGGTTAACACCCATAACTACAGTGATATCTTCGTCAGAAGCTGGAGCTGAGATGATAACTTTCTTAACTGATCCACCTAAGTGTTTCTCAGCGTCTGATTTTTTAGTGAAACGGCCAGTAGATTCTACTACTACTTCTACTCCGTAGTCGCTCCATGGTAATTGAGCTGGGTCACGCTCAGCGATAACTTTAATTTCTTTACCGTTAACAACGATGCTGTTTTCGTTAGCAGATACTTCTGCATTTAAAGTTCCGTGAACTGTATCATATTTTAAAAGGTGAGCTAATGTTTTAGCATCTGTTAAGTCGTTGATTGCTACTACTTCTACCTCAGAGTTGTTAAGAGCTGCGCGGAATACGTTACGTCCGATACGTCCAAATCCATTAATACCAATTTTAGTCATTTAAATTTCCTCCTTGGGGGATTATATTAAAGGGTAATACCCTTTGTTAATTGTTTTGCTGCACCTTCATCTGTAATTAGAATTGAAGTGTGCCCTTGCTTTATTACAGCCTGTATTGCTTTTGCTTTTGAAGAACCTCCAGCGACTGCGACAACGTGAGATACATGTTGTAAATCTTCAAGTTGCATACCAACTGTTCTTACTTTATGAACAACATTTCCTTGTTCATTAAAGTAGTAACCGAAAGCTTCGCCAACTGCTTCGCTTGCCTGAATCTTTAACCAATCTGCTTCTGAAGTATTTCTGCGACGTGCCATTGTTAACGCATCACCAATTCCATGAATGACGATATTGGAAGATCGAATCAACTCAAGAACTTCTTTCACGGAGGGCTCTATTACAATAGACGCATATGCTTCGCTACTAACGTGATCTGGAACATACAATAAGCGATAATTACTCATCGTATTTTGTGCCATTTTGGCGCAAATGGTATTGGCTTCTAACTCGACACCTTCTCCAATTCCACCACGTGCTGGGACAAATAGCATATGTAAATCTTTGCAATCAAGTTGCATCATGTCCGCAGCAGCAGCTAGCGTAGTTCCTCCAGCCACAGCAACGATATTATTCACTGTCAGACGGTCTTTTATACAAGTCACACAAGCACGGCCCATCTCCAGTTTGACCCAAGGTGATTCATCACTATCACCAGGGACAACGAAAACTTCATCCAAGTCTAATGTTTCCTTAAGTTGTTTTTCTAAAACCTTTAACCCGGAAATTTCTTTCATAAAGTCTTCCAAAGCAAGAACTAAAGCTGTTCCTTCTTCTGTCAAAGTCATTCCAGAAGAAGCGACGTGAACTAAGTTTTGTTCTTTCAAAACTTGAACTTCACTTCGCAATACTCGTTCTGTCATACCGAGACTTGCAGATAAGTTTCTTCTTCCAATCGGCTGCATAAGCCTAATGTACTGAAGCACTTGCATTCTCGTTTGCATAACAGGTAGCAGATCAGGTAATAATTTTTTTGTGTTCTGAATCCATGAGCGCATATCTTTTCTCCTCACTACATCGGTTCATTTTCCTCCGTGGTCACTTTATGTCCCATAGTGACATTTTGTGTCCCACTTAGGTTAAAAAAATAATCCCTGCTACGTGTATTATTGTAACAGGAGATAGAAACTTATTCAACTCTTAACTGCATTGTTTATATAGTTTATTATGACACCTTTGTGAATGTTACCGTATTCTACTTGTCTTCCGCCTATTTCTACAACTGGAATCATTAGATGGTATTTCTCTAAAAGTTCATTATCTTCATATATATCTATTTCCTCAATTTGAAAAGAATATTCATATTGTACTTCCTTTAAAACTTGTTTCGCCTTTTCGCAAAGACCACAATCTTTTTTTGTATATAGTACAACTTTCATCTTCTTCACCTATCCAATTGTTTTTCTTAGAGACGAAGCAGGAATATGCATTTGTTCTCTATATTTCGCAACTGTTCTGCGAGAAATAACGATTTCATGCTCTTCTTCTAATAATTTTGAAATCTTTTGATCCGAAAGTGGCTTTTTCTTATTTTCCGCTCCAACAAGCGTTTGAATGAATTGTTTCACACGCTTTGTAGAAACCGCCTCATCTTCCGTCGTAGAAATAGCATTACTAAAGAACGATTTCATCTCAAATAAACCGTGCGGCGTTTGCACATATTTATTACGCGTTGCACGACTAATTGTAGACTCATGCACACCTAACTCTTCCGCCACCTCTTTTAAAGCAAGTGGTTTTAAATACTCTGGACCTTCCCAGAAGAAATCATGCTGTTTTTCCATAATAATATTCATCACTTGCAGAAGTGTTTGTTTTCTCTGTTTCAAACTGCGCATAATCCATTGCACATGCTGATACTTCTCCGATACGTAAGAAGCCACTTCACTTTCACTATTATTTAGTAACGCACTATACTCAGAGTGAATTTCAATTCTCGGCATATTTCTCTCATTCATCTGTAAAACGAGATGATCGCCATTTTTTTTCACCGCCATATCAGGCACGATATAAAGTGGTTTATCAGAAGAAAATGCAAGACCTGGTTTCGGCTGTAATGATGTAATACAGTTCACCGCATCCTGTAATTCCTCGTTGGTACACTTCATAGCGTGAACAAGCTTTCGCCAATCTTTCTTAACGAAATAATTAAAATGATCATCTATAATTTCTTCCGCTAACCCATTTCTTCTTTGTAAGCGCTTCAATTGGATTGATAGACATTCCTGAATATTACGCGCACCTACCCCTGCTGGCTCTAACGATTGAACAAGCTCTACGGAACGGTCCACTACATCGATCGGCGCAGAAAGAAGCTCTGATAGCTCTTCATTTGTTTCTTGTAAATAGCCATTTCCATCCATGTTCATAATAATGAAAGAAGCTGCTTTTCGCTCTTCTTCATCTATTTTATAATACTGGAGTTGATTTAATAAATGTTGCTGAATCGTTATCGAATCTACACTGTAGATTTCCATTTGATTGTCGACTTGTTTGCTGGTACTTTTACTTGTGTTAGAGCTCTTTTTCTTCTCCCTCTCAAAACCACCTAACTCAATAAGGGGATTCTCTAACGATTGCTCATACAAAAACTCCGATAATTCTTGTACATTATACTGGAGCATTGTAATCGCTTGCCTTAACTCTTGTGTCATTGCCAAACGTAAGCTTTGTTCTTGTAAAAGACTTGCCTTCAAACTAATCTCCCCCTTGTTTCTATTGTACAATAAGTTTGGTAAAAGGAGAATCCTAACGCAGACACCCATTCCAAAATATTATTAATTTATATGTATTAATGAGATTTACATCTTACAACCGAAATTTGAATAATATTGAAAGAAAATAATGAACCTAATTTATTATCACCACATACTAATAGTAAATCCTATAACTAGATATAACAAGAGGGAAATAAAAAAGCCCTAACCTACAAAACGTAAGTTAGGACTTTTTGACGCGCCCAGAGGGATTCGAACCCCCGGCAGACGTGGTACCGGAAACCACCGCTCTATCCGACTGAGCTATGGGCGCATGATTATAAAACAGACTTCATTTTCTTCTCATAATAATAGCAATAAAATCCATCTAAATCAATAAAAATATCCCCTTAATCCTTTACACACCTTAGCTAGGAGCATATAAATACATCTCTATCCTAATTTTCCCAATCATAAATTCACTCCAAATCACAAATTATAATCTTTGAATTGATATTCCAAAGGGGGCTTCATTCAATGACTGTAATTACAAAACTAAAGCAAACTGTTTCTGGATTAAAAAGTGCACAAGCTAGCTTAGAGGGATTCGCTCTTGATACGGATAACCAACAAGCAAAGCAACTTTTCCAAACAGCTGCGCAGCAAACGCAAACGATTATTGATTCTTTAAACCCACGTGTTGAAGAAGTCCAACAAGAAGAACCACAATACACACAGCAATAACCGAAAGTACCATTTCATCTAATGGTACACAATTTGAGAAAAAGGATGATATGCAATCATCCTTTTTCTATCAAATTACATAATGCAATAGAAATGGAATGATTATAATGCGAAAACTCGGAATCATAGCCGCGTTATTTGTGCTCCTATTCGGTTCACTTACCGGATGTGATAATAGCCCATTAGATAAAAAGGTAAAGAAAGAAGAAGCAAAACGAACGAAAGAAGAAAAGGGCCCCAAGTTAACAAAAATGAGTACAGAATCCTTTAATCAATCTATATCGCAAGAAGCTAAGAAAAAAGCTCTCGCTACGGAGGGAATTATAGAAGCTACCGCAGTTAATACAAATTTAGATCTTTACATAGCCGTCAAACCTGAACATCACGAAAGATTTGGTTTAAAACCGTTACGAAGCAAATTAAAAAAGAAGCTAAGTGATGAAAACCCTACTTTCGATATTCGTGTAAGTACAGACAAAAAGATCTTTATGCTCATAGAAGAACTTGAAAACAAAATTAAGAAAAAGAAAGTAAGTAAGGATGGCATAAAAAAACAATTGAAACTCATCCAATCAGAAATGGGATCTAATATTTAAGCTTTCTAAAAGAGAAGGAAGGATTGAAATGTCTAGTAAAGATAAAAATTTAACACCTGTACAACAAGAATATAAAAAATTCGAACAACAGCGCGAACCGAAGCGCCCCGTTTTAAAAAATTGTATAAAAGCTTTTTTCGTCGGGGGATTAATTTGTCTAATAGGCCAACTGATTTCCACCTTTTATATTACTTATTTCGATTTCACTGAAAGATCTGCTGGAAATCCTACAGTTGCAACTCTTATTTTTATTTCTATGCTACTGACGGGATTTGGCGTCTACGATCGCCTTGGGCAATTCGCCGGCGCTGGTACTGCGGTGCCTGTTACGGGATTTGGCAACTCCGTTATCGCTGCATGTATTGAACACCGTACAGAAGGGTTTGTTCTCGGCGTTGGGGGTAACATGTTTAAACTAGCAGGATCAGTTATTTTGTTTGGTGTATTTTCAGCTTTCGTCATCGCTCTTATTAAAACCATTCTCTTTCAATGGGGAGGGCTGTAAATGTTACAAGGACACCGAACATGGGTATTCGAAAACAAACCAGTTATAATCTCAACAGGTGTAGTCGGTGGCCCCTTTGAGGCAAAGGGAAAAATCCCTGAAGACTTCGATACCCTTCATGAAGATTTATGGCTCGGACAAGATTCCTATGAAAAAGCACATAAAATTTTGTTTGAAGAAGCTTGTAGCCGTGCTACAGAAAAAGCGAAACTTCGAAAAGATGATATTCAATTCGTTCTCGCTGGAGATTTAATTAACCAGATTACACCTACTAGCTTTGCTTGCCGCACACTTGGTACACCTTATCTCGGTTTATTCGGTGCTTGTTCTACCTCTATGGAAGGCTTAGCACTTGGCGCAAGTATTGTAAATGCAAAAGGTGCAAAATATTTATTAACTGGTGCATCAAGCCATAACGCTGCCGTGGAAAAACAATTCCGTTATCCAACTGAATATGGTGGTCAAAAACCTCCTACTGCCCAGTGGACAGTGACCGGTGCAGGCGCAGCTATTTTAAGTGATACAGGACATGGCCCAAGAGTAACTTCCGCCACAATTGGGCGCATTGTTGATATGGGGTTAACAGATCCATTTAATATGGGGGGCGCGATGGCTCCTGCTGCTGTCGATACAATTGAAGCTCATTTAAGAGAAAGAAATCTTGATGCATCTCACTACGATTTAATCGTAACAGGCGACCTCGGACACGTTGGACGCGAAATTGCTTATGACTTACTACATAAACATGGGACAAAAGTAACAAGTGAACAATTTCAAGATTGTGGACTACTCATTTATAGAGAAGGTCAACCTGTAATAGCCGGCGGAAGTGGCCCAGGCTGTTCAGCAACAGTCGTGTACGGACATTTATTAAATAGAATGAAAAAAGGAGAATTCAAAAAGATACTAGTTGTTGCGACAGGTGCTTTACTATCTCCCATTACATTCCAACAAGAAGAAACAATTCCATGTATCGCTCATGCTGTATCGATCGAATTTGGAGGTGCAACACAATGATTTTTTTCTGGGCTTTCGTCATTGGCGGACTTATATGTGTAATTGGTCAACTTATGTTTGATGTCGGTAAACTTACTCCTGCCCATACGATGGCAACACTCGTTGTTGCTGGAGCTATATTAGATGGATTCAATTTGTATGAACCACTAATTGATTTCGCTGGGGCCGGGGCAACAGTACCAATTACAAGTTTCGGAAACGCCCTCGTTCACGGTGCGATGGAAGAAGCTGCAAAACATGGAATCGTCGGCGTAATTACTGGTATGTTTAAAGTAACGAGCGCAGGTGTATCAGCAGCGATTATTTTCGGCTTCATTGGAGCATTACTATTTAAACCGAAAGGATAAGAGGTGTTTGCATGACTGTTATCGCTAGCGTAAAAACTTGCCTTGCCAGTGTAAGAGGGGCTCAAGCAAGTTTAAGCTCCCTTTCATTAAATTCACAGGATGAAGAATCAAAACGCGTATTTCATGAATGTATGTTAGAAATGGACAGCGTCATCGCTGATTTAAAGGATAGAATTTCAGTATTAGAACGTGAAGAACCTCAATATAAAGGGTTTTAAGTAGACTGGAGGAAATGACTATGTCTCACCTGCCCGAATGGACACTCGTTATTCTTCGCTCTGTATTCATATTAATCATTTTATTCGCTATTACGAAATGGTTAGGGAAAAGACAAATCTCTCAGCTCTCCTTTTTTGAATACATAGCCGGAATGACAATCGGTGACATCGCTGCCCAAGTATCTACAGGGCTCGATTCAAAATTTTTCCATGGCGTCTTTGCGATACTCATTTTCGCTGTGGTACCTTTTTTCACAGGAATCCTCTCCTTAAAGAACAAAACAGCTCGGGACTTCTTTGAAGGGAAATCTACCGTATTAATAAAAGATGGAAAAATACTCGAAGATAACTTAAAGAAAGAAAAATATACAAGTGACGAATTACTTGAACTACTCCGAGGAAAAGATGCGTTCAGCGTAGCTGATGTTGAATTTGCAGTACTAGAACCGAGTGGAGAATTAAATGTATTATTAAAGAAAGATCGCCAACCACTTACAGCAAAAGATATCAGCTTAAAAGTGCCAAACGAAAAAGAACCGCAAACCGTTATTATGGATGGAAATATACTAGATGAACCTCTTTCTGCTAGCGGGCATAATCGCGCTTGGTTACATTCTGAATTAGAAAAACTCGGTGTTGTCATTGAAAATGTCTTTCTCGGTCAAGTTGATTCATACGGACAACTTACTATCGACATTTATAATGATAAACTCCAAATGCCTTCTCCTCAAAACAAACCTTTACTATTGGCATCTTTAAAAAAATGCCATGCTGATCTTGAACTATTTTCTTTAGAAACAAAATCGAAATCAGCAAGTGAAATGTATAGTAAAAACGCGAAACAAGTCGAAACAATTTTAAATAAAGTAACCTATCTTTTAAAAGAATAAATACCGAAAGAACGCTTCAGTAAAAAGGCGTTCTTTTGCCTTTTCTACACCTTTAATCACGTTTAAATTTATGTTATTCGGTTATGATGTTGAAGATACATAAGCAGGGAATTTTAAAAACATAGCGAATAAATCATGATACAACTACATATTTTTTTGATTTAAAGTGGTTTCGTTTGACCTTTATTGACCATAATTGTATTATAAACTAAGAAAGCTTTCAAAGGAGGAAATAACAGATGAATTTAATTCCTACAGTAATTGAACAAACAAATCGTGGAGAACGCGCTTACGATATTTACTCTCGACTATTAAAGGACCGCATCATTATGCTTGGTAGCGCAATTGATGACAACGTAGCAAACTCAATCGTTTCCCAGCTTTTATTCTTGGAATCTCAAGATCCAGAAAAAGATATTCACATCTATATCAACAGCCCTGGTGGTTCTATCACAGCTGGTATGGCAATTTACGATACAATGCAGTTTATTAAACCACAAGTATCAACAATCTGTATCGGTATGGCTGCATCTATGGGTGCATTCTTACTTGCAGCAGGTGAAAAAGGAAAACGTTTCGCTCTTCCTAACAGTGAAGTAATGATTCACCAACCACTTGGTGGTGCACAAGGTCAAGCGACTGAAATCGAAATCGCTGCAAAACGCATCCTATTCTTACGTGAAAAATTAAACCAAATTCTTGCTGACCGCACAGGTCAACCACTTGAAGTTCTACAACGCGACACAGACCGTGACAACTTCATGACAGCAGAAAGAGCTCTAGAATACGGCTTAATCGATAAGATTTTCACAAGCCGTTAATTAATTAAAAGCGGAGGCGGCTCGTTCAGAATCGCAGGGCGTTGGAGCCTTTACATCCGAGGCGCTTTTTGCCTCGAATGTAAAGGCGAAACGACCGGAGATTCTAGCCGCTGGAGCTAGATATAACTAAAAGCGGAAGTGGCTCGTTCAGCCCTGACTGGCTAAGGTTCTTTCGCATAGAAGGCGCTTTTTGCCTTCTTATGCGGAAAGTTCTTAGACACGAAGAGCTAGCCACTGGAGCTAGATATACTTAAAAGTGAAAGCACCCTGTGTAACAGGGTGCTTTTTTATTATGTACCCGGGCAGTACATACCCCATCTAGTATCTCTCCAAATATATCAGCGATTTTTCAATTATATCGACCATAACTCAAATTCTACCGACGTTTCGACACAACATATCGATTTACCGACAATTCTCGACAAGCGCGAACCATCCACGTACCCCCACTGATTGTTAGCCCCACCAATCAGGCTGCCCGCAAATAGCAAACTAAAAAGCTATCGCACATTCGCGATAGCCTTTTATTGTACATATGCAGCTAATGCTTCCAAAGCCTCTTCTGCATCTGAACCTTCTGTTGTGATTGTAATCATGCTACCAGTTCCGATCGCTAAGCTCATAATCCCCATTATGCTCTTTGCATTAACTGTCTTTCCATCTTTCTCAATGAAAATATCAGAATGAAAGCGATTTGCCTCTTGTACAAACAACGCAGCCGGACGTGCTTGTAAGCCGTTTTTTAATGAAACTTTAACCCGTTTTTGAACCACAGCTCCATTTCCCCTTTAACCTCTTATTTTTTTGCTACCGTTTCCCCCGCGCGTAATTTCTCTGCAATTTCATCGATTTTACGCAAACGATGATTAATACCCGATTTACTAATTTTCCCCCCGGATACCATCTCACCTAACTCTTTCAATGTTACATCTTGATAATCTCTTCGTAACTGTGCAATTTCTCTTAATTTATCTGGCAAAATATCAAGCCCAACCGTCTCATCAATATAGCGGATGTTCTCAATTTGCCTTAGCGCTGCACCAATTGTTTTATTTAAATTAGCTGTTTCGCAGTTAACTAAACGATTTACTGAATTACGCATATCGCGAACAATTCGAATATCTTCAAATCTTAAAAGTGCATTATGAGCACCTATAATATTTAAAAACTCTGTAATTTTCTCAGCTTCTTTCAAATACGTAATGTACCCTTTTCTTCTTTCCAACGTCTTACTATTTAAATCAAATCCGTTCATCAGTTCACATATAGAATCATTATGTTCCTTATATAACGAAAAGATCTCTAAATGATAAGATGATGTTTCTGGGTTATTTACTGAACCACCTGCTAAAAATGCACCGCGTAAATACGATCGTTTACAACATTTCTTCTCGATTAATTCCTGCGATATATTTCGAATAAACGAAAAGTCATCTCGAACAATGTGAAGATCTGCTAATATTTCGCGAGACTTCTCAACAAGCCGCACGATATATACATTATTTTTCTTCAATCGCATTTTTTTACGAACAAGTAATTCTACCGTCACATCATATCCTTTTTTCAAAAGCGTATAAATCCTTCTTGCAATTGCTGCATTTTCCGTTTGAATATCGATAGATAGGCGACGGTTTGAAAAAGAAAGCGATCCGTTCATTCGAAGCAACGCCGATAATTCTGATTTCTCACAGCATTCCTTCATTTCAAGGTTGGTCAACTCTTTCTTTGTTTCTGATGCAAATGACACAGTCAACACCTCCTTATACTATTACTTTGGAACAAAAATCTTGTCCTATATGAATGAGGAGCGTTACCTCAAACGAGGCAACGCTCATTTATAACAATGAATATAAAATAGAAGCTAACTTTAATGTATCATGTCTTACAACACGATCATCATATTTCGCTAATCGATCTTGAATGATTTCAATATTATGTTCAGCAAAACGATCTGTATCCAGTGCAACTGGTTCCGACATTTCTTCCTCATATAACTTACGTAATTCACGAGGAATATCACGATTATTTACAATCGCAGTGTCGATAAATGGTTTACCTAAATGATCATGTAACGCCTGCACATGATCAAACGCAGTATAACCCTTCGTTTCGCCCGCTTGCGTCATAACATTACATACATATACCTTCTTCGCTTTTGCAGCAAGAACAGCGTCTCCAATTTTGTTAACAACTAAATTCGGTAATATACTTGTGTACAGACTTCCTGGACCGAAAACAAGCAAATCAGCTCGTTTAATTTCCATCAACGTTTCACATAACGGTTCTACATCTTCTGGAGTTAAAAAGACACGATTAATCTTCTTCCCGAAATAAGGAATCTTTGATTCACCTGTTACAATTTCTCCATCTTCTAATTCTGCATGAAGTACCGCACTTTGATTCGCTGCTGGTAATACACGTCCTCTGACATTTAATACTTTACTCGTTTCCGTAATCGCGTGGTAAAAGTCTCCTGTAATCGAAGTCATACCTGCCAATAGTAAATTTCCTAACGCATGCCCTTTCAGTCCGTCTCCAGTTGTAAAACGGTGCTGAAATAAAGCTTCCACTAATGGTTCTACATCCGATAACGCAACAAGTACGTTACGAATATCACCTGGAGGTGGAATTTCTAGCTCATCACGTAGTCTACCTGAACTGCCTCCATCGTCGGCTACTGTTACAACTGCTGTAATATCAACAGGATATTGTTTTAATCCTCTTAATAAAACAGAAAGTCCAGTTCCACCCCCCATGATAACAATTTTAGGTTTTCTCTCTTTTTTCATCCCTTAATGGCCCTTTCTCTTCTCCACATCACGATGAGATACATGAACGCTATACTCTGGTTTCAAATGTTTCCCAAGGTACTCTGTAAGCGTAACAGAACGATGTTGCCCACCTGTACATCCAATCGCAATTACAAGTTGACTCTTGCCTTCTCTTTTATAATGAGGCAGCATGAAAGTGATAAGATCCGTCAATTTCTCTAAAAACTTATGTGTTTCATTAAATTTCAACACATACGACGAAACTTCTTCATCCAGTCCTGTTAATGGCTTCATATGTGGAATATAATATGGATTTGGTAAAAAACGAACATCAAATACTAAATCAGCATCAATTGGAATTCCGTACTTAAATCCAAATGACATAACATTTACACGAAATGCTTGCTCAGTTTCTGTTGAGAATAAGTGAACAATTTTCTCTCGTAATTCTTTCGGTTTCAAATCAGACGTATCAAGCACAATATTCGCTCGCGCCTTCATATCAGTTAATAGACCACGCTCAGCTTCAATTCCCTTTAACGGCAAGCCAGTTGGCGCAAGTGGATGCGAACGTCTCGTTTCTTTATAGCGAGTTACAAGTGTGCTATCTTTCGCATCTAAAAATAAAATATGAGGAATAATCCATGTACGTTCTGATAAATCATCAAGTGCTCCCCATAAATATTCAAAAAACTCTCGGCCACGTAAATCAATACCGAGTGCTACTTTATTCATTTTACCCTTTGAATCCGCCATAAGTTCAATAAACTTCGGCAATAACATCGGTGGTAAATTATCTACACAAAAATATCCTAAATCTTCAAAACTTTGTAATGCTACCGTTTTTCCAGCTCCAGACATCCCTGTAATAATTACCATTTTTATATCATTATTCTCTGTCATCGTATCCTCTCCTTGCAGGTTTAACTCGGATCTAATCGATATGAAAGCAACTCAAAATCTGGGGTATATACAAATGTACCGTAGATTATACCATTCCCTTTAATTAAATAATCAATAATGTGATAATCTCCTGGTGCCATTGCTAAATCATCAATTTTATCAAATGTATGCCAACCAATGATGCCTTCTTCGCTCTCTAATTTGTTTTCTCCTGCAAAATCTGTTGCTAAAAAGGAGAACATCATCCATTCAGAAACAACTTTATCACCTTCTTGGATGACAAAGGTGAAGACCCCTTTTAACGCTGGGTTCTTTAAATAAATACCTGTTTCCTCACGATACTCGCGAACAACGGTATCTCTTACTGTCTCACCACGCTCCATTTTCCCGCCCGGTGCAACCCACCAATTTCGGCGAGGTTTTTGGAGTAAGAGTACTTCATTATCTCTAATTAACACACAGTTTGTCACTCTTTGCATGTTTCTTCACCTCAGCTACTTGCAGCAAAATTTCTCACTGCATACTCATTTCATTATACTATCAAAAACAGTTTGCTACAACGAAGGTACCAGTCCCCTTTCGCTAAGCAATTGTAAAAATTCTTTCTATAACAATCAATCAAAATACCTTACTTCCCATGAACATTACATAAAAATCCCCTTAACGATTTTTATCGTTAAGGGGATTAAAACACTTATTTCTTACCGAAATAAGTAACAATCGCAAATCCTAAAATAAAAGTAATAATTGAACTTACAATTGAAATTCCACCAGTCGGAATGCCTGGGAACACAATGACAATCGACCCGATAACGAGCCCAATAATTGCCGCAAATGTCATACTTTTATAACGATCTAACAAATAACTAATTCCTTTACTACTTACAACAAATCCGGCCATCACACCGGCACCGATAACCACGATTAACGGTAAATTGAGTGTAGTTAAAGCGTTAATTGCTGTTGGATACACACCAATAATTAATAAAATAAACGATCCACTAATTCCAGGAAGAAGCATAGCCATACTAGCCATCCATCCTGCGAAAAACAAACCAATTGCATTTAAAATTGTTAACGTCGTAATTGGATCAGCTGCCTTATCTGGTTTAAAGAATGCTGTTATTGCAACAAGAATTGCTGCAATTATTAACAGGACAATATGACTACCTTTAAACGTTGCCTTTGCATCAGCTTCTCTCATTAACATCGGTAATATACTAATAATTAAACCGAGGAAGAAAAATTGAGTCGGTTCATAATGATTTGCTAATAAATATTTAATAACGTGACTTAACGTTAGAAAAGCTGCCGCTACACCAGCTGCAAGTGGTATTAAAAATGCTAAATGTTTTTTCCATTCACGACTAAAGAATCCGCTAATTGCTGCGAGCAATTGTTCATAAATCCCTAACACAACAGCGATTGTTCCGCCGCTCACACCAGGAATTAAATCACTAACGCCCATACAAAATCCACGATATATATTACGCCATTCCATACTGAATAAATTCCTCATTTCTTATAGTGATTTTTTCCGTAAATTCTAGTATAACAATAAGAATCATTATATTCTTAATTATTTTTGACAAAAGTTTGACATTTGAACAAAAAAGAAAGCCACCTACCGGTAGCTTTCTTCTCAAAAGGAAAAATCCCCTTATTTTTCTTTTACAGTTTTTAATTCTTCTAATAACTCTTCTACGTAGTGCTGTGCACTCTGTGCTGCAATACTACCATCGCCTGTTGCAGTTACAATTTGACGAAGCATTTTTTCACGGACATCACCAGCTGCGAAAATACCAGGAACTTTCGTTTCCATACGCTCGTTCGTTTCAACATAACCATTTTCATTTGTAATACCTAGCTCAACAAACGGTTTTGATAGTGGTAACATACCGATGTATATGAAAACGCCGTCAGTTTTAACTTCTTGTTCTTCTCCACTGTTTACATCTACAAGTGTTACGCTTCCTACTTTACCATTTGCATCGTTAATTTCTTTTATAGTGTGATTCCAAATGAAATCTACTTTCTCATTTTGGAAAGCACGATCTTGTAAAATTTTCTGTGCACGAAGAGTGTCACGACGGTGAACGATTGTTACTTTTGATGCGAAGCGTGTTAAGAACACACCCTCTTCAACAGCAGAATCTCCGCCGCCAATAACAACAAGTTCTTTCCCTTTAAAGAATGCACCATCACATACTGCACAATATGATACACCGCGGCCGCCAAGTTCTGTTTCACCTGGCACACCAATTTTTTTATACTCTGCACCGCTTGCAACGATAATTGCACGTGCTTTATATTCTTTTTTACCAGCAATAATTGTTTTGTACTCTTTACCATCGATGATTTCTTTCACATCACCGTATGCATATTCAGCACCAAATTTCTTCGCATGCTCAAACATTTTATTTGATAAGTCTGGTCCTAAAATAGACTCATAACCTGGATAGTTCTCTACATCTTCTGTATTTGCCATTTGTCCACCTGGAATACCACGCTCAAGCATCAGTGTGCTTAAATTCGCACGAGATGTATATACCGCAGCTGTCATACCAGCTGGTCCTGCACCAATAATAATGACATCATAAATTTTTTCTTCTGACACACTATTCACTCCCATTCATTCATACACATTAAGTTACCCTCATTATACTGTTAGCATCATTTTTTTCCCAATGATTTGCCTACCCTACGTGTGCGTGCGCTTAACAGCCTGCACATACTTTCGTACAGTCGCTACAGATACATTATATACATCACCAAGCTCTGCCTGTGTCATCTTATTCCTTTGTTCGCCGCGCACAATGTATTCAATTGCCGCTGACCAACCGTACACATTTGTAAAAGTCGCTCCAGATGTATATAAACGTATGAACGTACAAAACCAAAAATTTAAACACTCTTCGATTAATTCATCGTCTTTTTTCGTATAATTGTATAATGCATCCGCGATTCGTACGCACTGTTCAAATTGCTGTAAATCAGCTGGGATGCTTTTATGACTATTAAGTAAAAAGAAATATTTTGCAAGTTGCGATACGATTGGAACACCATTTTTCGCTTGCGTTACATCAAAGAAGAATCCAACCTTCTCTGGTGTTGACAATTCATTCATTAAATATAAAGCTAGCATTTTCTCTTCTAGCGTCGTACTTTGCTGAAATGATTTTCGTAACTCTTCAAATAAAAGATTTTGTCCTTCATCTGCTAAATTCAGTGCATTCCACGGTTCTTTTCCTTTTTTATCAGGATGCAATTCTACAACATGTTGCCACATTTTTTCAGCTACTTGCTGTTCCTTCACCATATACGCAGAGTATGCAAACCAGTAATAAAAACTAACGTCTCCTTCGTACCCTTGACGCTTTAATACTTTGAACCATTTATATGCAGGTTCAAAATGGCCAATTGTTGCAAGCGTTGTTCCAAGTTTCAAACGATGCTCAAATGAAATTGGATATACCGAAACTAACTGCCCTGCTAATGACTCTACTTGCTTATGCTCTCCAATTGAATATAGAAAAATAAGCGTATTACAAAGCGCGTGCATATTACCAGGATTTTTCTCTAAAATCATTTCTGTTAACTTAAGCGCTTGATCCACATTACCTGATTGAAAATGTGCAATCGCTAAATTATTATGGCCCGACCAAAATTCTGGATATTCTTTCGTAACAACTTCTAGTGTAGCAATCGCCTCTTCTAATTGTCCGTTACGAATGTAGCGGTTCGCTTCTTCTTGCATAACAATTAGCTCATCTTCATCCTCAATCTCTTCCGCACCCATTGCTTCTTCTTCCATAATCTCAAGCAATTCTAATGTATCTTCTACAAATTCCTTCTCTTCCGCAACTTCTAAATATCGCTCTGCATACTTCTTCGCCTGTTGAAACAAGCCCATATATGCATAATTATTTGCAATAAAATAATAGCATTGCTCAAGTTCAGGATTGGATCTAACAAGCTTTAGAAATATCTGATTCGACTCTTGATATTCACCAGAGTCAGATAATGCTATTGCTAGTTGGCATAAAATAAACGGCTCCTTCTCGCTTTCTGCCGCTCTTCGAAAATATTTAATTGCATCTTGCAATTTTTGCCCTTTATAAGCCCTCATCCCTTTTTTATAAAAGAAGTCCGCTAACTGATTAAAAGAGATAACTTGTCCGCTCTCCTTATATATTCTTTGATTTTTCCCCATATATCCTCCAGTTTTTTGTTTTCTTCGTTCACACATTCTTCTATCTATAAGTATAAACGATTCCGTAAAAAACAAAACAGTATATTATAATCAATTATTTCCTTTTTATTCATAAAAAGAGAAGGGAAATGTTACATTTTTAACATCAACCTTCTCTAGTGGCCATTTCCTCTTTCGTATAAATAATACGCATCGGATTTCCGCCTACGAAAGCGCCGCCTGGTACATCTTTATGGACAAGTGTGCCTGCAGAAACGATAGCACCATCTCCAATCGTCACACCTGGTAAAACTGTCGTATTCGCTCCAATCATAACTCCATTCCCTATGACGATTTCTCCGAGTCGATACTCATGAATTAAATATTCATGCGCTAAAAGCGTTGTATTATAGCCGATAATTGAATTGTCTCCCACAGTAATCTTTTCTGGAAACATAATATCTGGCATTACCATAAGTGCAAACGACGTTTTCTTTCCTACTTCCATCCGTAAAAACGTGCGATATAACCAATTCTTCACGGATAAAAATGGCGTGTAACGTGCGATTTGGATGATAATAAAGTTTTTCATTACCTTCCAAAAAGAAACTGTTTTATACACATTCCACAATGAATTTTCTCCTAAAACAGGATAGCGCGTTGTCCGTCGCACTGAACTCTCTCCTCTACTTATATAAAGTGAAACTTTAACCGGTAGGAACTCTTTTCCCCACTGATTACTAACTCTCATCAATCAAGCATTTACAGGCAGGAATCATACTACCCGTTAATGCGAGACAAAATCGGTAGTAAATCACTCATTTTATCTAGCACATAATCTGGTTTATACGCTTCTAAATACGCTCTACCTTTCAATGTCCATGAAACCGCTACTGTTTTCGTACCTGCATTTTGTCCACCGACGATATCATGATGATTATCACCAACCATCAATGTTTCTTCTGGCTTTGCATCTAATAATTCGAGCGCTTTTTGAAGTGGTTCTGGATGTGGTTTCACATGTTCCACATCATCAATTGTCACGACAACATCAAAAAACTGATCAAGTTTTGAAAGCTTTAATCCCATTTCAACCGTCTGTCTCGCTTTCGTTGTAACGATGCCGACTTTATAACCTTGCTTCTTCAATTCTTGAACCGTTTCATATACAGTTTCATATTCTTCCACTAATTCATCATGATGCTCATGATTAAATTGGCGATAACATGTAATCATCTCTTCAACCTTGCTTGCATCAATCTTACTAAAAGTGTCATGCAAAGATGGACCGATAAATGGCAATACATCTTCACGCTTATACTGATTAGAATAATAGTGATTTAACGTATGTAAAAAAGAAGAGATAATAAGTTCATTTGTATTAATTAACGTTCCATCTAAATCAAATAACACTGTATTTATTTTCATCGTCCTTAATCCTTTCATTACCTGAATATGAAAGAAGCAGCATCTTATATAAGATGCTACTTTTCTCTAATTTTCTAAATATCTTTTATCAGCTTGCCCCATTTTTCGTCTCGCAATAATGAAAATGATAGAAATAACAACAATTCCAATAGACATTACTTGTGCAATACGAAGTGGTCCTAACATTAAACTATCTGTACGCAAACCTTCTACGAAGAAGCGTCCCACCGAATACCAAATTAAATATGTGAAGAATAATTCACCACGGCGTAAATTCACTTTTCGTAACGCGAGTAGTAAAATAACACCTGCAAAGTTCCATAATGATTCATATAAAAACGTTGGGTGATAATATACACCCTCAATGTACATTTGATTAATAATGAAATCCGGTAAATGAAGACCTTCTAAAAACTGTCTCGTTACTTCATCACCATGCGCCTCTTGGTTCATAAAGTTTCCCCATCGGCCAATTGCTTGTCCTAATAAAATACTCGGCGCAACAATATCCGCTAACTTCCAGAATGAAAGCCCGCGTCGTTTCGCAAAAAGGATCCCTGTAATAACAGCCCCGATTAAACCACCATGAATCGCCAAACCACCTTGACGAATATTAATAATTTGACTCGGATTTTGCGAATAATATTCCCATTCAAAAATGACATAATACATTCTCGCAAAAAGAATGGCAATTGGTACTGCGATTAATACAAGGTCGATAAATGTATCTTTGTGAATACCAAGCCTTTCTCCCTCGCGAGTTGCTAGCCAAAGACCTAATAGCACACCTGTACCGATAATAACCCCATACCAATAAACAGGGAACGGTCCAAGTTGGACTGCTATACGGTCAAGCTGTGGTACAGAACCTAACAGCATATATATGACCTCCCTCTCCAGAGTCTACTCTTGATTTCCTAACTCAATCGCACTCATTAATCGTTCAGAGAACTGCTGTGCCGCATTGACTCCCATACGTTTTAATCTGAAGTTCATCGCTGCTACTTCAATAATAACAGCCAAGTTTCGACCAGGACGAACTGGAAGTGTAATCTTCGTAAGTTCTGTATCAATAATCTTCATCTTCTCTTCATCAAGACCTAAGCGATCATAATTTTTCTTTTGATCCCAAATTTCAAGATTAATAACAAGCGTAATACGTTTATAATTTCGTACTGCCCCTGCACCGAATAACGTCATTACGTTAATAATACCTAGACCACGAATTTCTAATAAGTGCTCAATTAAATCAGGTGAGCTCCCTACTAATGTATCTTCATCTTCTTGACGAATTTCTACGCTATCATCCGCAACTAGACGGTGACCACGCTTTACAAGTTCAAGCGCTGTCTCACTTTTCCCGACACCACTTTGGCCTGTAATTAAAACACCAACGCCATAAATATCTACTAACACACCATGAACAGCTGTTGTTGGCGCTAACTTACCTTCTAAATAATTTGTTAAACGACTTGATAATCTCGTCGTCGTTTGAGCAGAACGTAATAAAGGCACACCTGATTCACGTGATGCTTGTAATAACTCATCCGGTACATCTTGATTACGAGTTACAATAATACAAGGCGTCTCTTCAGTACAAAGCGCTTTCATTCTCTCTTGCTTTTGCTCTGTCGTTAACGTATCAAAGAACGTAAGCTCCGTTTTTCCAAGAAGCTGTACGCGATCAGCTGGATAATATGTAAAAAACCCTGCCATTTCAATTCCAGGTCGCGATAAATCACTCGTATCAATCGGACGATGAATCCCTTCTTCACCACTTACTAACTCCAATTGAAATTGTTCAATTAAATCTTTTGTCCTTACTTTCGGCATATGTATAAACCTCCACTCCGCTGCGGATTCAGTCTCATTTGATGTAAAATTCCATTCTATCGGATATTGTACCATTTTTTTCTGGAAACAAGAAACACGGTTTCTAATAAATAGAAAAAAACATTTCATATGAATCATGAAATGTTTTTCTTTTTGTCATTTTCTCTTTTTTTCATGTAATGGTTCAACAATTACTTTTTCAATTATCATATTAAAAATCGAAATACAAATTGCCGCAACAATCGCTACACCAAATCCAGATATATTAAAGGCGTCCCCTAATAATGAATCCGTCATCTTTAACGTAATCGCATTAATAACAATTAAGAAGAAACCGAAAGTTACAAGAGTAATCGGTAGCGTAATTAAAATTAAAAGTGGCTTTACAAATACGTTTAAAATTGCCAATATAATACTCGCAATAATTGCAGTTTGTATATTTGCTATGTAAAATGCGTCTGGTGCAACCCCTTTTAAAAGTCCGGATACAGCGATTAACACAACGCTATTTACAAGAAGTGATACAATCCATCTCATTTCCTTACACATCCTTTTAACATATATATTTCATCATACGCTAATAGATAATAAACGCAAGTATCATACAAATACTTATACCAACTTATTCTATTCTTCATGCTTGTATACCTACTAACGTAGCTTACCAGTTTTCCCTTGCGAAATACGGTCCGCACCATCTATGTTCATGAGTTTTCACAAAGGTCCAAGTAAAATCTTTATCTACAATATAGATATCACCTTTATACGCATCGTCTGTCTCCCGTAATATATCATCCATATGTAATAAACTCGCATCCTTTATTAACAGTACTTCATCACAATGTTGATAAAATACATAACAATCCTTTTTCACTTCATTATGAAACGCACCCTCTGCTTCTGTCCCTACTGAACACTTCTTTTTCTCATAACTAAATATGTGCCAAAGATAACCACATGCATACTTATCTCCATAAAAAAAATGTCTTCTTTTTCTTCATCGCTTAAATGATTTGCAAAACGATCTTCCCAGCGCTTCCGAAAATATACGCCCCACTTTTGAAACTCTCTAACCCTCATATTTTTCTTCCTTAATCCCTCTACAAACTCCATTTTCTCCCCCTATAAAACAAAAACCGAGCGTCATTTCCACTCGGTTTTCATTAACAACTTATTGTGATAACTCTACTTCTTTTATTTTCTCTTTCATTCTTGCTTTATCACGATCTAAAATCTCTTTTAAATACTTACCTGTGTACGAGCGTTCTTCTTTCACTACTTGTTCTGGCGTTCCAGAAGCAACGATTTGTCCGCCTTTGTCTCCGCCTTCTGGTCCAAGGTCAATGATATAATCAGCTGTTTTAATAACATCTAAATTATGCTCAATTACAAGTACCGTCTCGCCACTCTCAACAAGACGCTGCAACACTTCTAGAAGACGTGCAATATCATGTGCATGTAAGCCAGTCGTTGGCTCATCTAAAATGTATAACGTACGCCCTGTAGAACGACGGTGTAATTCAGAAGCTAATTTCACACGTTGCGCTTCACCACCTGATAACGTCGTAGCTGGTTGCCCTAATTTCATATAGCCAAGCCCTACATCTACAAGCGTTTGAAGTTTACGCTTAATTTTCGGGATATTAGCAAAGAACTCTACTCCATCTTCAATTGTCATCCCTAACACTTCAGAAATATTCTTATCTTTATATTTCACTTCTAACGTTTCACGATTATAACGTTTACCGTGACAAACTTCACACGGAACATACACGTCCGGTAAGAAATGCATTTCGATTTTAATAATTCCATCACCGCGGCACGCTTCACAACGGCCACCTTTTACGTTAAAGCTGAAGCGCCCTTTTTGATACCCACGTACTTTCGCTTCATTCGTTTGCGCAAATACATCACGAATATCATCAAATACACCCGTATATGTTGCTGGGTTGGAACGTGGTGTACGCCCGATTGGTGATTGATCAATATCAATAACTTTATCTAACTGCTCAAGACCTTTAATTTCTTTATGAGACCCTGGCTTCGCTTTCGCCTTATATAACTTTTGAGCTAATGATTTATATAGCACTTCATTAATTATCGTACTTTTTCCAGAGCCAGATACGCCTGTTACCGCTACAAATGTTCCTAGAGGGAATGACATTTTCGCATTCTTTAAGTTATTTTCTTTCGCACCGATAATCTCCACTTTACGTCCGTCACCTTTACGTCTCTCAAGTGGTACCGGAATAAACTCTTTACCGCTTAAATATTTCCCTGTTAATGAATTATCATCTTGCATAACTTCAGCTGGTGTACCCGCTGATACAACTTGACCACCATGAATACCTGCACCAGGTCCGATATCAAGTAAATAATCAGCAGCCATCATCGTATCTTCATCATGCTCAACAACGATTAACGTATTTCCTAAGTCACGCATTTCCTGCAATGTACGAATAAGACGATCATTATCACGCTGATGCAAACCGATAGAAGGCTCATCAAGAATGTAAAGTACACCCGTAAGACGAGAACCAATTTGTGTCGCTAAACGAATACGCTGCGCCTCACCACCGGATAAAGTTCCTGCGGCACGACTTAACGTTAAATAATCTAAACCGACGTTCACTAAGAACCCAACGCGCTCCTGAATTTCTCTTAAAATTAAATGAGCAATTTTCTGTTGTTTCTCCGTTAACTCAACAGTTGAGAAGAACTCCTGTACTTCTTGAACAGAATATTTCGTTACATCGGCAATCGTTTTATCACCAACGAAAACAGCTAAACTCTCAGGCTTTAAGCGTCCGCCTTTACACTTTGGACAAGCTTGCTCTGCCATATATTTCTCCATTTGCTCACGAATATAATCAGAACTCGTCTCACGATAACGACGCTCGATATTCGGAATAACACCTTCAAATAAAATCTCATTTTCCTTTACTTGACCAAATTCATTCACATAGCGGAAATAAACCTTCTCTTCCCCGCTTCCGTACAACACTTTATCAAATAAATCCTTCGGTATATCTTTCACCAGCATATCCATATCGATGCCGTAATGATTACACACAGATTTTAATAATTGCGGGTAATATTGTGAACTTGTCGGTTCCCAAGGAGCAATCGCATGTTCATTTAATGATACATCCCAGTTCGGAATAACAAGTTCTAAATCTACCTCTAACTTCGAGCCAAGTCCGTCACAAGAAGGACACGCGCCGAATGGACTATTGAACGAGAACATACGCGGCTCTAATTCTCCGATTGAAAAACCACAATGTGGACAAGCATGATGTTCACTAAATAGAAGTTCTTCCTCTCCCATTACATCGATTAAAACTCGGCCCCCACCAAGCTTTAAAGCACTTTCGAGTGAATCTGCAAGTCGGCTTGCAATTCCTTCTTTCACAACAATACGGTCAATAACAACTTCAATTGAATGCTTCTTATTTTTTTCTAAAGTAATCTCTTCAGATACATCCAGCATCTCTCCATCAACGCGCACACGAACATAACCTTGCTTCTTAATATCTTCTAATACTTTCACATGCGTACCTTTACGCCCTGACACGATAGGCGCTAGCACTTGCAACTTCGTACGTTCAGGATATTCAAGAACACGGTCTACCATCTGTTCCACTGTTTGTGATGTAATTTCAATTCCATGATTCGGACAAATCGGCGTACCAATTCGCGCGAATAATAAACGTAAATAATCATAAATCTCTGTTACCGTTCCAACCGTTGAACGAGGATTACGACTCGTCGTTTTTTGATCAATTGAAATCGCTGGAGATAAACCTTCAATCGTATCAACATCCGGCTTATCCATTTGCCCTAAAAACTGGCGTGCATACGCGGATAAAGATTCCACGTATCTACGCTGCCCTTCTGCATAAATCGTATCGAATGCTAACGATGATTTCCCTGAACCAGACAATCCCGTCACAACAACAAGCTGATTTCTCGGAATGGTTACGTCAATATTTTTTAAATTATGCGCTCTAGCACCTTTTACAACAATAAAATCTTTACTCACTCTTTTCACCCTTCCGCTTTTAATTCTAGTAGTAAATCTCTTAATTCAGCTGCACGCTCGAAATCTAACGCTTTTGCTGCTTCCTTCATCTCTGCTTCCATCTTCGCAATTGTATTTTCACGTTCTTTTTTCGTCATCTTCTTAGCTGGTGCTGCTTCATATGTTTCCGTATCCTCAGCTGCTGTTGTCGCACGAATAGCGTCACGTACTCCTTTTTGAATCGTCTTCGGCGTAATACCATGCTCTTTATTGTAAGCTTCTTGCAACTGGCGACGACGCTGCGTTTCTTCAATCGCAATTCCCATTGATCTCGTTATGCGATCTGCGTACATAATAACGCGGCCGTTTTCATTACGTGCCGCACGACCAATTGTTTGAATTAATGAACGCTCTGAACGCAGGAATCCTTCCTTATCAGCATCTAAAATAGCTACAAGTGATACTTCCGGAATATCTAATCCTTCTCGTAATAAGTTAATACCGACAAGTACATCAAACTTACCTAGGCGAAGGTCACGAATAATTTCAATACGTTCTAACGTTTTAATTTCAGAGTGAAGATAGTTCACTTTAATTCCTACATCTTTTAAGTAATCTGTTAAATCCTCTGACATTTTTTTCGTTAAAGTCGTAATTAATACACGTTCATTTTTCGCAATCCGGTCATGGATTTCTCCTAATAGATCATCTATTTGTCCTTCAATTGGTCGTATATCAATTGGTGGATCTAAAAGCCCTGTTGGACGAATAATTTGTTCTACTACTTCCGGTGACTGCTCTAACTCGTACGGTCCTGGCGTTGCCGAAACGTAAATAACTTGATTCGTTTTCTCTTCAAACTCATCAAACGTGAGCGGTCTATTATCTAAAGCTGATGGCAGACGGAATCCATGCTCCACAAGCACTTGCTTACGTGCTTGGTCCCCGTTATACATCGCTCTTACTTGCGGAACCGATACGTGCGACTCATCCATAACAATTAAGAAATCCTCTGGAAAATAGTCCAAAAGTGTATATGGTGTTGAACCTGCTGGACGAAGTGTTAAATGACGGGAATAGTTTTCAATCCCTGAACAAAAACCCATCTCACGCATCATTTCTAAATCATAACGTGTTCGCTGCTCTATACGCTGCGCTTCTAACAATTTACCATTATCATTTAATTCTTTTAAACGCGCTTCTAATTCTTTTTCTATATTTTCAATGGCGACCTTCAACTTTTCTTCACGTGTAACGAAGTGAGATGCCGGGAAGATTGCTACATGATCACGTTCTGCTAATACTTCACCCGTTAATGCATTTACTTCTCGAATACGATCTATTTCATCCCCGAAAAATTCAATTCGAATACAATGCTCGTCAAGGGATGCGGGGAAGATTTCAACTACATCTCCGCGCACACGGAATGTACCACGCTTGAAATCAATATCATTACGGCCATACTGTACATCAACAAGTTCACGAAGCAATTGATTACGGTCCTTTTCCATACCAACCCGAAGTGAAACAACTAACTCGCGGTATTCTTCCGGAGAACCTAAACCGTATATGCACGACACACTCGCAACGATAATAACATCATCTCGTTCAAATAAGGAAGACGTTGCCGAGTGGCGTAATTTATCAATTTCATCGTTAATTTGCGCATCTTTTTCAATAAACGTATCCGTATGTGGTACGTACGCTTCCGGCTGATAATAATCGTAATAACTAACAAAATACTCCACAGAATTGTTAGGAAAAAAATCTTTCAGCTCACTATATAACTGTCCTGCTAACGTTTTATTATGAGCCATTACAAGTGTTGGCTTCTGCACCTCTTTAATGACATTTGAAATCGTAAATGTCTTACCCGTTCCTGTTGCTCCAAGCAACACTTGCTTTTTCTTTCCACTATTAATTCCCTCTACAAGCTTCTCTATCGCTCCCGGCTGATCACCTTGCGGGGAATACTCTGAGATAATTTCAAATTGATGTTCCAAGTGAAATCCGACCTCCTCATAAAAAATCTGTATTATTATTTTAACACGAATGCCTATAAAAAACCTAAAAAAACGAACAGATATTCGGTAAAATTTTCGACAATATATACATAAAAAAGGAAGGAGTAAACACTCCCTTCCTCTCTCTAATTTATTTTAATGGCACATCTAACAAATCATATCCATTTCGTCCGTCTTCATTCATACAATCTATCAACCTATACCTTATATCCACTTCACGAACTTCTTTGACTATTCTTTTACAACTATCAGACTGAACACCTTTATTATCACCTGCGAATTCATCTCGTCTATTATCTAAAATATGACGTATCTCTTTTCCACTATGTTCTAACGTTTGAAAGATTGGATCGCCTTCATGTGTATAATTTACAATCCTTATTTCATCAACTTTTCCTTGTTCAACGTTCAAAACGAACTTTTCAAATTTGTATAGATTAGAAATTCCTGTCCTTTTCGCAACGATATCATCCTTCTCATCAACTGTACTGCTAGATTGTGAACATGCTACTAAACTGAAGAAGAAAACACATATGAAACTCGCTCTTTTTCCTATTGTCATCCTCTCCTATTCAAACTATTTGTATACACAATTAAAAAGTTCTATACTCTCTTTTACCGAACCTTTTATCAAGAAAAAACTACTCTCATCTTATGAAAGTAGTCTCTCTTTTACCTTTCTCCTTCTTCGGAAAAATCACATATGAAAATGAAATTGCAGTATCCGCTAAAAGAATAATAGCCCACACTTGGCTTACACGGCTTGCTGCTTTATTTAAAACGATTCCTGACTCTAACCAATTCCCCCACTGTTCTACTGGAATAAGCCCATACATGAAGAAAAAGAATATATGAACAGCAACAAACAAAATAAGATGTAAAACCCAATTTTTCATTTCCTGCTTCGCATGCGCCCTACCTGTTACTTCAAGTGGTTCTTCGATAATAGGCGCCGGTTCATTCCGCCACTTCGCAACTAGTTTTTGTACATATATATCTAGCTTCTTCAAATCCTTTTTCCCGTAAAAGACAGCATACAATAATATAATTACAGTAATGATTTGAAAATTAGAGAACTTCCCTGTTTGATAGTAGTCCACTACTCCTAAAGTTAAAATAAACACTTCATTTACGAGTAGCACAATCCCCATAATAAAACTCGCCTTTTTCAAGCGAAATCCATACCTTAGTAAAAAGAATCCGATAGCCGATAACCAAAATACAATCTCTGCCCCAATTAAAAAATACCAACGATATTCTGCGAGTATACTCATTTATCCCTCTCCCTTTCGTCATATATACGAAAAGCCTCATCCATATATAATAGAAGCTCTTCCTCAATTGGATACATACTCATTTTCTGTGAATCTTCTTTTGACTTTCTCACTTCCCACAATTTATCTAAAAATGCTTCATCACCATTTGCCATCTCTAAACACTTCAGCATTAATTTCTTCGTTGCCCCTTGTACTTCATCATTTGTTGCTTCCTTACCGTCTTTCATAAAGTTACGTAATTGTTTTAATAAATTTACCCACTCTAATACATTCGGATCTTCCTCACTCATATTTGGTAAATTATGAAGTAAATCTTGCTCTTCCTTTGAAAACAGTTCATTTTGGAATATTTCACGTATACGAGGAGACTGCTTCGAAAGCTGAATGAGTTCAAACATAACTTTCCAATCCAGTTCTTCCTCCACATCTACCGAATAAACAACGGCTTGTAAAACACGTTCCATTCGATTGAATTTCTTTTGTTCTTCCTGTACAAATCTAAGTTGCTTTTCAAGCGAGTCTTTTAAGTTAAGTTCACCTTTTACTAACATATTCGTAATCTCTTTTAATGAAAAACCCATTTCTTTTAAAAATAAAATTTGCTGCAAACGAACAACATCTCTCTCGCTATATAACCGATGTCCTCCATCCGTTTTCCTACTCGGCTTTAATAAATCGATTTGATCATAATAACGTAACGTCCTTACTGTAACCCCTGTTTCCCTCGTTAGTTCTTGAATTGAAATCAACTCCATCACCTCTTCTTCTTCATTATAAAAGGTGACGTAACGTAACTTTCAAGTAGTTTGTAAAAAAAATACAAAAAGCTGTTTATACCTTTTTGTATAAACAGCCTTTATGGAAATAACACCTTTTGTATAGCACGCCCACACGATAATATAATCGCTCCAACAACAACAACAACAACAACAACAACACCCACTGCTGTTTTATGATAATACGCTGAAATTAACAAATAGTACGATAGCCTACAGTGCCAAATATAATACATACACTTGGCACTGGATTACGAGAATAATTTTGTATTCCCCAAAATAAAGCAAATATAGCTGTAGCAACGCATAATATCGGTAATCCCATTCCGCTTCCCCTTTATCTATCTATTTACTAGTCTTTGTTGCTAATACACTCGTTGACGCCATACTAATTAATAAACCAAAAATAACTACATATAATAGTTCATTCACATTTACAAGTTGTTTATCTAAATATTTATTCATACAAAGATACACGATAAAAAACAGAAAGAAACCTACCATACAAACCATAAAATATTGCTGCATTTTTTTCATGATTCTCTCATCTAATGCAGGTACGCCTTCTTCTTTCCATCGCTTTCGCTCCTTATACTCAGACACAGCGTATAAACTAATAAGGGCTACATTTGAAATCAATATCGCTTCCCACGAAATATTTAAAATGACTAAACTTGTATTTAAAATAAGCCCCGCTAAAGATAAGCTTCCTATAAACCTCATAACTTCTTGCTTATTCATGCATTATCGGCCTCTTTCTTATTTCTAAATTTCCACTTGGGCCAATAATTCACACCGTAATATACAAACTGTCCCGCAACAAATAGAACAAAAGGTGTTCCAGCACTTCCGTAAACAATTAAATTGTACAGACTCCATATAGCCAAACTAATCACGAAAAATAACCCTACATATTTAAACGCTTTATCTGATTGAAATCTCTCAAACTCATCTTGCATTTTCATTCCTCCTATCGCTATGCTCGTTTTCCCACCATTACTTCTATGATGAGACTACCAGCAAATAAGAAACTACATACAGTGAATATTTCTGGCGTAGGTATGACATCTCTGCCTACGACTTTGCTCGCACCAATGTAAACAATGAGAAGGATAAATGCGAATATAAATGAGACATTTACATACTTTTTTATATTTTCATTTACTCGCTCATCTATCTCTGGCAGTTCTTCTTTTTTGTACTTATGTTTTTTATAATACGTATACACTGTTAAAAGTAGAATTGCTAAAATGTTACTAACTATTAGCGATAACATCGGTATGGATGGATCCATAATACGAACTAAAACGTCCCCTCCACATAATCCTAAGACAGTAGCGATATACAACTTTTTAGTATCGTTCATTTTCTCTCCCCTTACTCCAGCGTAAATATTTCTTCTACCTTCATTCCAAAATATTTGGCGATTTTTAGGGATAACTCTAGACTCGGGTTATAGTGGTGGTTCTCAATCGCCACGATTGTCTGCCGCGTCACTTGCATCGCCTTTGCCATTTCAATTTGCGTTATATGATGTTGTTTTCGTAATTCCTTAATTTTATTTTTCACACCCATAGGATCCACCTTCGAAAGTAAAGATATCTTTACTATAATTATAAATATTTTCCAAATACAAGTGAAGATATCTTTACAAAAAAAGGTAAAAAAAGAGACATCCATAAGATGCCTCTTTGCTACTACATAAATCCTAATGCATATACAAGAATGTATCCAAGTACCGAAAGGCAAACCGAGCCAATTAGCCCTGCCACGAATGCCCTACTTCCTAATTTGCGGAACGTTTTAAACTCTACATTTAAACCTAGCCCTGCCATCGCCATTGCAATAAGCATGTACGCAATTACTACAATGTATCCGGCAACAACTTCTGGGATAACCCCAAGCGAATGCACCGCACTCATTGCTAAAAATCCGAAGATGAACCAAGGAATTGGAAGGTCGCGCCACGATCTTTTTTCCTTGCTTCCCTCGCTCTTACCAAACCATAATCCAATTAAAATCGCTACTGGCACAAGCATCGCTACGCGCGTTAATTTCACAATAACTGCGATGTCTACAGCCGTGCTACCTCCTGGCGCCGCCGCAGCGATAACATGAGCGATTTCGTGCAATGTCGCACCTGAGAACACCCCGTAACCGTAGGGTGAGAAGCCAAGCACTGGGTATAATAGCGTATAAATAAGTGTAAATATTGTACCTAAAATTGCAATAATCGCTGCCCCAACTGCCGTTTCTTCATCTTTCGCTTTCACTTGCGGTGCAATCGCGACGACTGCGGCCGCACCACAAATCGCCGTTCCGCACGCCGTTAAAATTCCAAGTTTCTTTTCTACTTTAAATACTTTCGTTAGTCCATATACAACGAAAATTGTAAATGTAATAACAACCGCTGCGATGATTAATACTTTCGGCCCCGCCTTCGCAATATCTACAAGATTTAACCGCATTCCAAGTAAGATGATCCCAAAGCGTAGCAACTTCTTACTCGCAAAGTTCGTTCCCGCTATCGCTTCTTGAGGAATCCCGATTGCCGCGCGCCAAACCATCCCGATTAGAATAGCGATTACTAATTGTCCCATAATATTTAAAAATGGAAGCTCTGCTAAATATTTCGCGGCGATTGCGATTAATAACGTAATCCCAATACCTTGCGAAAATCCAAAGCCCTTCTTCTTTTGTATAACAAGTGTTTGTTCCACTTTGTACCACCCCAATAATCGTATTGGAACATGCATGTTCTTTCTAGTTACATTATAAGAGAGTTTTAATAATAAGTTTAATATCAATATTGAATCCCTATCATCAGAAATACTTATGATAAAATGAAAACAAAAATAAAGGGGCCTAACAAATGAACGTCGACATTTTAAAAATCTTTGTTACTGTCGTTGAACAAAAACATTTTTCGCGTGCTGCGGAACTATTAAACCTTTCACAACCCGGCGTTAGTATGCACATTCGCAACCTGGAAAATGAATTTGGGACTACACTTATTCAGCGCTCCCCAAAGCACGTCCAAGTTACGGAAGCTGGAAACATTTTATACATACACGCAAAGCAAATGCTCTCACTTTATGAAGATGCGAAGCAAGAAATTAATGAATTGCACAACGTCGTAACGGGAACGCTGCGGATCGGTGCTAGCTTTACAATTGGCGAATACTTACTTCCAAAAATATTAGCGCACTATGCTAATGAAAACCCACACGTCGAAGTTCATACATTCATCTCCAATACAGAAGAAGTTTTGCAAAGCATTCGCTCTAATCAAATTGATATCGGCTTAGTGGAAGGCCAAGTCGTATACACCGATATAGATGTTGAAACTTTTATGCAAGATGAGATGAAGCTTGTCGTCCCGCCAAACCATCCATTGCTCCATACTGAGGAAATAAATGAAAATACTCTCCAAGATCAAGTCTGGGTATTAAGGGAGAGCGGTTCTGGCACACGTGCCTATAGCGATCGCTTTATACACCAACATCATTTAAAAATGAAACGCTTCTTTACATTCAGCAGTATTCAAAGCGTGAAGGAAGCCGTCGCTGCCGGGCTTGGCATCGCTATACTTTCCGATTGGACTGTTCGAAAAGAACTGTTGGCAAAAGAAATATTCCACGTCCCTGTTCCGGACGAAAAGCTAATCCGCCCATTCTCCATCGTGCGCGGCAAATATTTCATCCCGTCTAAAGCCATTCAAGTGTTTTTAAATCATGTGGATTCTTTTGCGAAAAAGCAGAGTTGACCTTTACATTAGTGTGAAGGTTTACAATACATGTAGAAGGAGTGAGATGCAGTGCGAATTGGGGAGTTATCAAAAGAAACTGGGGTTAGCGAAAGGTCACTAAGACATTACGAAGAAAAGGGATTACTCCCTTCGAAACGCCTCACAAATGGCTACCGTGATTTTGATGAAAGTGCCATCGAAAAAGTAGAACTTATTCAAATGTACTTACAGCTTGGCTTAAATTTAGAAGAGACCGCGAGAATGCTGCGTTGCCTTGAAATCGAACCACATCTATACGCAAATCCATGCAGTAGTATTCTTGCACTTTACGAAGATAAACTATGTGAAGTTACGAAACAAATCGAATTGCTCTCTAGTATTCAAGCCAATTTGCAAAAACACGTTTCACTCCTAAAACAAGCAAAAGAAAAGGGATGATTACATGTTCGTCATACACGGCAGTTCAAGACAAAACGGGAACACTGAAACTCTAACACATATGATGATTGATGGAATTGAAACAGAACAAATTTACTTGCGTGATCATATCGTCCATCCTATTACAGACCAACGTCATGATGCAGAAGGATTTCAACCTGTAAATGATGACTATCAACAGTTAATCGAGCGCATGCTAGAGCACGACACGATTATCTTCGCTACACCGCTATACTGGTACGGAATGAGCGGCCACATGAAGAACTTCGTTGATCGCTGGTCACAAAGCTTACGCGATACATCTCTTCATTTCAAAGAGAAAATGAAAGGTAAAAAAATGTACGTTGTCATCGTTGGCGGAGACAATCCAAAGTTGAAGGCATTACCACTTATCGCCCAGTTTCAATATATCTTTGATTTTGTTGGTTCATCATTTGAAGGGTATATTATTGGGGATGCGAACGGGCTAAATGAAATCCATAATGATACGGAAACACTCGCAAAAGCACAACTGTACAACAACAATTTTAAAAATACCCTCGGGAAATAAAATTATATCAACGATTCGATACAGAATATCGACTTATCAACAATATTCGAAACAACAACTGCAACACTAATAGCAAAACAAAAAGCCGTGCACCAGCACGGCTTTTCACTATATACGGACAGCAGTCCCGCTCACAGCAACCATTAGCATCCCTTCGCGAACTACTTCATAGTCCACGTCGATACCAACAATTGCGTTCGCATTTTTTTGTCTTGCGAGAGTTTTCATCTCTTCCATTGCAATGTCGCGCGCTTCTTTTAATTTACTTTCGTAAGCGCCTGAGCGACCACCGACAACGTCGCGGACAGAAGCGAAAAGGTCACGCACGATATTCGCCCCCATAATTGCTTCTCCATTGACGATATCGATATAATCCATAATTTCTTTCCCTTGAATTGTAGAAGTTGTTGTTACAATCATGCTTTATAGCCTCCCATATAAGATTTTCACTTACTTATGGTGCACTAATTCAGCAGAAATTATATTTACGAACTAAACTGTGCCTCATATAATCGGCTATACCCTCCGCCCCGCTCAATCAATTCATCATGTGAACCTTGTTCTGCAATACCGTCTTTATTTACAACGACGATGCGATCTGCATTTTTAATAGTTGCAAGCCTGTGAGCGATAACTAATGTTGTACGGCCGACAGATAGTTCTGCAAGTGATTTTTGGATAGCAAGTTCTGTCTCTGTATCTAGCGCAGAAGTTGCTTCATCTAAAACTAAAATTGGCGGGTTCTTCAAGAACATACAGGCAATTGCTAAGCGCTGCTTTTGTCCTCCTGAAAGTTTCACACCACGCTCACCAATAACTGTCTCTAAACCGTCTGGTTGCGAGTAAATTAAGTCCTCCAACTGGGCACGTTTTACCGCCTGCCAAATTTCAGCTTCTGAAGCTTTTAAGTTTCCGTAAGCGATATTTTCACGAATTGTTCCTGAGAACAAGAAAACATCTTGCTGCACAATTCCGATTTGTTTCCGAAGTGACGATAGCGTCATCTCTTTCGTATCAATGCCATCAATTTGAATCGATCCAGATGAGTGTTCATAAAAACGCGGTAATAAACTACATAGTGTTGTTTTCCCTGCCCCTGATGGCCCGACGAAAGCAACTGTTTCACCTGCATGTATTTTCAAACTAATATCTTTTAAAATCGGCTCTTTATTTTCATATCCGAATGTGATGTTATTGTATTGAATATCACCGTGTACATGTTTAACTTCGATTGCATCTTTAGAATCTACAATATCCGGCTCTGTTTCCAGAAGTTCTACATATCTTTTAAAACCAGCGATTCCTTTCGGATAACTTTCAATAACCGCATTAATTTTTTCAATTGGGCGGAAGAAAATATTCGTTAATAAAACGAATCCAATAAATCCACCGTACGTTAATTCACCTTGCAGAACAAACCATGTACCACATATTAATACAAAGAGTGTTACAAGACGCATCAGCATATAACTAATAGATGAATTTAACGCCATAATTTTATACGCCATTAATTTTGTTGTACGGAAACGAGCATTGTTTACAGCAAATTGCTCTTTCTCAAACTTTTCATTTCCGAATGCTTGTACAACGCGGATACCACCAACATTGTTCTCGATACATGCATTGAAATCAGCAACGTCTGAGAATAAACGTCTAAACGTACCTGTCATTTTTTTATTGAAGTAAAGTGCCAACCATAATAAGAATGGAATTACGAAGAATGTTAGAAGTGCTAACTTCCAGTTAATCATCATCATAAATGAAAATGCTCCGACTAAAGTCATAATGGCAATGAATAAATCTTCTGGTCCATGGTGAGCAATTTCCCCAATTTCCATTAAATCGTTTGTAAGACGTGAAATTAAATGACCTGTTTTATTATTATCAAAAAATCTGAATGATAGCTTTTGAATGTGATCAAATAATTTCTGTCTCATATCAGTTTCAATGTTAATACCAAGCATATGTCCCCAATATGTAACGACATATTGCAAACCTGCATTTAACACGTAAACTGCGAATAAACCGAAACAAGCCCATAAAATAAGCGTCCAGTTTTGCCCTGGTAATAACTTATCAATAAATTGATTTACGATAAGCGGGAAACCAAGTTCGAGTAGGCCTGCGATAACTGCACAGGAAAAATCAAGTATGAATAAACCTTTATACGGTTTATAGTAAGAAAAAAATTTACGTAGCATATCTTTCCTCCCTTTTCCAAATTAAAAGACTCTCTAAATGATAACCATTATCAAATAATTATTCAAGTTATCCGTCTATGAAACTAAAAAAACCTTCATCTGTGTTTGATGAAGGTTTCCATTTTATTTTATATAGCTTCCGAATCCCACTCATGCTCTTGCTGGACAAACACAACACCTAATTCATGATGTCCCCCGGCGTATAATGCTGTTTGAGCAAGACGAAGCTCACCATTTGTATCTACTACTTCTAATTTACAAAATGCTCCTGTCGTCTTCGTTTGAAGCGCGTCATAAAACTCTTCGGTACTTCTTGGAATGATTCCATTTACTTTCGTAATAACTTCTCCAGGCTTTAAATTCATCTCCGCCCCGATTGTATTCGGAATTGTATCTAACACAACAAGTCCATCATTACGTGCTGCAAAGTATGCTGGTCTTTTCTCGTCTGCAATTTTCTCTTGCATCGAGATCGTAAAGCGCCCAAGCATTGCGACTCCCATCGCGATAATTGCGAGTACGTGCCACCAGTAACTTGCGACACCTAAAACGAGTACGAGCCCTGCTAATCCATAGACACGTCTTCCTGTAAATAATAAAGCTTCCGTCGGCTCATAACTTCTAACCTTTCTCATAAATCCAATTAAAAATGGAACGAGGAATAAAGAGTATGTAGTCGAACCTATTGAAACGACAGGCCACCAAGAAATAAATCCTGTCACCGCGTCTCCTGGTATAAGAATAAATACTGGCACAAGCCATAAACGATTTGATTCATGTAGTCCAATTCGTAGCCCACGCTTACCTTTGTTAATTTTCGGCGTAGAATAGCGAACTGCATTTTTAGAGATTAATAACCCCTCTACAACGAGCATAACGCCTAATAAAATAGCAAGGGATACAATCGTACCCTCTTCACCTTCTCCAAGCTGTAAGAAGGAAACTGGCATCTTAGACGATAACAACACGAGTACAATAGCGATTCCGAAAGTATAAGCTACAGATAAATATCGATACATAGCAGTTAATCCGAATAATAACGTCCAAAGTAAAATTGCCCATAAACTCGCTTTTGAAACAACAAGCCCAAGCCCAACCGTAATAATAGATACGATTAATCCGTACCCAATACCTGCAAATAGAGTTGTTCGTAGTTCAAACCAAATATCATATACTTTAAAAGAAAAATCTTTTCGTTCTCGTAATATACGTAAGTATCCAACGAAGATACTACTAATTAAAAATACATAGACAGCAGGGTGTAAGAAAAAACGTCCAACTGCTCGTAGTATTTCAAAAAGCCATGCCTCCACGAATTCATTCACCACCATTTATATCATTTTTTCTTTTTATCTTATCATAACTAAAGAAATGTTTGTTTAACACATAAAAAAAATACAGGCATCAAAGTGCCTGTATTCTTTCTTATTTCGCTATTAATTTCAATGCCGTCTGTAATTGTAAATCATTTTCTCCAGAACGGATTTTTTCAATGATTTTAGTTTGAATCACTTCAGCTGTCTTTTTATCAAGTTGTCCTGTTGCTTCCATCTCATTCGCATTTTGGAATGCTTTTAGTGCTGATTCTGTCTCTTTGCTAAAGTATCCATCTTCACGTCCTGGTACATATCCTAAGCTCTTAAGCATTTCTTGCGCGTGTTTTACTTGTACATCATTTGAATTGTATGAAAGTGTCTTTTCAATTTGAATTGGCGTCGCATGATAATAATCTGGTTGCTTTACTTCTACAGTTGGCGCGATTCCTTTTTTATGAATCCAATTGCCATCTGGTGTTAACCATTTAAACATTGTTAATTTAATGTTGCTGCCATCTTTAAATGGAACAGCTTGTTGGACAGTACCTTTACCAAACGTTTTTTCACCAATTAAATCGTATCCTTCTCCCTCTTTCAGCGCACCCGCTAAAATCTCTGAAGCAGAAGCACTTCCATTATCAATTAATACTGAAATTGGATATGACTTTCTTTCTTTCAGTTCTGTAGAGAATTTCTTCTTCTCACCATTTCGCTGTTCTACTTGTAGCATTGGCTTTTTATCTGTCATGATGTCTCCTAGTATTTCTTCTACACTATTTAAATAGCCACCAGGATTACCACGTACGTCAATAACTAAGCCTGCTATATGTTTCTTCTCTAACTCTTTTAACTGATCCTTAAATTCTTTCGCAGTATTTTCAGCGAAAGAAGTAATTTGCATATAACCGATGTCTTTTCCACTCTCTTGCTTTACGGAACTAAATACAGTGAAAATCGGAATCTTTTCACGCTTAATTTTAAATTCTATCGGATCAGCCACTCCTGCGCGCTTAATTTCAATTGCAACAGTCGTTCCTTTTTTACCACGAATTTTTAATACTGCTTCTTCACGTGATAAATCTTTCACACTATTTCCATCTACAGATAAAATTTGGTCATTCGGTTTAATTCCTATCTTTTCTGCTGGTGAGCCTTTAATTGGCGATACGATAATAAGCTTACCGTCCGTCTTGTTCACTTCAGCTCCAATCCCTTCAAGTTCAGGATCCAGTGACTGACTAAACTGTTTTGCCGTTTCTTTATCCATATACGTGGAATAAGGGTCCTTCAGCGTAGACAACATTCCCTGTATCGCACCTTCGACTAATTTGTCGTCTTTCACGTCTTCCACATAACGTGAATCGATTAGTGCATACGCCTCATTAATCTTTGCCAAATTCCCTTGCGCTGTGCCAGCATTACCATTCGATACTGTTTGCGTTACATACGCTGGGTTTATCCCAAACCAGTACATACCACCAAACATCCCGCCAGCACCAATTAAAAATGCAACAACCATTCCAATAATTGCAACTCTACGTTTCAATGCGGAATTCCCCTTTCCAGAACACACAGGTGGTGTAGCAAAAGGCATCACACGATGTGTGATGCCTTTACCTATTTCTACTATATGATAAGCTTGTACGAATTATGTTTGCAACTTTTTATACTTTTAAGAAGCGACGAATTGACATTACACTTCCCCACATACCGATTAATGCACCGATTAACACTAATAAACCAGCTAATTGGAATACGAATGGGTTGTATGGTAGAAGCTCGAAAATTGTTCCGCCAAGTTTTTCATTAAACACACCTTGCAATGAATTATATATAACTAAAATTAGGCCAATTGGAATAATTGATCCTAATACTCCTAGGAATAATCCCTCTAACAAGAACGGCCAACGAATAAACCAGTTTGTTGCACCAACAAGTTTCATAATTTCAATCTCAGTACTACGAGCATAAATTGTAATTTTAATTGTGTTAGAGATTAAGAACATCGCTGTGAATAGAAGACCAGCAATTAACGCAATCCCGATGTTACGACCAGTTTTTACAGTATCAAATAATTTTTCAACTTGACCTTTACCGTATTGAACATTACTTACAAACTGCATTTTCTCAATCTTTTTTGCAATTGTTGCCGTATCTGTTGGTTCTTTCGCCTTTACAATAAATACATCTTTCAGTGGGTTATCTTGCTCAAATAACTCGAACGTTTTTCCACTATCGCCTAAGCTTTTAATTAAACGTTTCAACTCTTCTTCTTTAGAAGAATATTTAATAGAATCTACTTTCGCAATTTTACTCATATCTTCTTCTAATTTCTTTTGATCAGCTTCTTTTGCTGCTGGATCAATATGCACACGAATTTCTACATCTTGCTCTACTTTCGTCGCGAAATGGTTCATATTCATAATCGCTGCCAAAAAGACACCTACAAGTAATAATGTAACTGTTACTGCACTTACAGAAGCAAATGTCATCCATCCGTTACGGGATAGATTTTTCACACCTTCTCGCAAATGTCGACTAAGGGTTTTAGCCTTCATATCCGTATCCTCCCTCAATCTCGTCTCGAACAATTCTTCCGCCTTCAATTGCAATTACACGATGACGAATTGTATTTACGATATCTGCGTTATGTGTCGCCATAACAATCGTTGTACCACGCTCATTAATACGTTTAAAAATATTCATAATATCAAGCGCTGTTTCAATATCTAAGTTACCTGTTGGCTCATCTGCAATTACAACCTTTGGTCTATTTACAATCGCTCTTGCAATCGCCACACGTTGTTGCTCTCCGCCTGAAAGTTCGCTTGGAAGTGCATCTGCACGATCATCTAGACCTACAAGACCTAACACTTCTGTAACACGTTCACGAATTGCATCTGGTTCTTCTTCAATTACTTCTAAAGCAAACGCAACATTCTCATATATCGTTAATTTAGGTAGCAATTTAAAATCTTGGAAAATTACGCCTAATTGACGACGGAAATATGGAACATCTCTTTCTGCTAATGTTTCAATTACAAGTCCATTTACATTAATTGATCCTGTAGATGGCTTCTCTTCACGATACATCATTTTAATAAATGTAGATTTTCCGGCTCCACTCGGTCCAACTACGTATACGAATTCACCTTGTTTAATGTTAACTGTGAGACCAGCAATGGCTTTCATACCATTTGGGTACTCCTTATAAACATTCGTCATTTTTATCATTATTTATCACCCAATACTTAATGATTTTTTTCGAAATACTTTTCTGTACATTTGAAAATAAAAGAAAAACCTTTATTTTCGCTCGACCATTCTTGTTGAAGGTAGCTTCCATACATGCTTTTTATTAGCAAAGCTACTCTATGTAATATATTTCATCAAAATTCTACAAACCCCATTGTAACATCAATCGGTTTCCAATTCGGATACAATTTTGTTACAGTTATGTTACATCCCAAGAAAAGGTAAACGAGCTCATGTAATTACTTAACCCGAAGCACTTTTCGGTCAAGTTATACAATCAGCTCGTTTATTAATTACGTTTCTTATTTATGCTCCGCTAACCATTCAGCTACTTTTTTTGCGTCCTCACCTTGAATAAGTCCAGGTGACATTGAGCCGCGACCTTTTTTAATAACTTCTTCGATATCTGCAGCGTCATACTTACCGCCTACTTTTCTTAAATCAGGTCCAGTTGCTCCTGCTAAATCTTTCGCATGACAACCAGCACAACTTCTTTGGAAAATTTGTTCTGCACTATCTGTACTTGCAGACTGATTCGAAGACTTACTCTCTTCTTTATTTCCACATGCTCCTAAAGCAAAAACGACTGATGTCCCTAACGCAATAGCCAACAATTTCTTTTTCACTTCTATCGCTCCCCATTGTTGATATTCTTTTCATTCATAACTAGACAATAATCTTCATAACACATTCAATATTCATTATAAGCATTATCTTTATATAGAAAAACCAAGGTATATTTCATATCTTTCACAAATATAGTGAAAAGCCTAATGAAATAAAGCTTTCACAAATTGTTTCAATTCTGTGAACACCTTAGAAAGTTCTATAAAGAACCTCTTTTTCCAAACAAAATCAGAAAAATCCCATATAAAGTTCTGCTCCATTACCGCTCTGTTTTACTATTTTCTACTTTTTACAAAACAATATACGGCATTATATGCTACATATAATCTCATCAAAAAGAGAAGTTGTCGCCTCCAACTTCTCTTCCTCTTTATTTCATCAATATAAATAAGATAAGCCTCTTTATATCCTCTTGGACCTCAGCATGTGCCAACAATTCTGTTGGCTTTTTCTCTTATTAAATACGAGAACGTAAATACGCATCAATAAACGGATTAATTTCCCCATCCATAACTGCTTGTACGTTACCAACTTCTGTATTTGTACGATGGTCTTTCACAAGAGAATACGGGTGGAATACGTAAGAACGGATTTGGCTGCCCCATCCAATTTCTTTTTGCTCTCCGCGAATCTCATCTAATTGCGCTTGTTGTTCTTCTAGTTTCTTTTGATATAATTTCGCTTTCAGCATTTTCATCGCATGCTCACGGTTTTTAATTTGAGAACGCTCTGACTGACATGTTACAACCGTGTTTGTTGGTAGATGCGTTATACGAACTGCTGAATCTGTCGTATTAACGTGCTGTCCACCTGCACCACTTGCGCGATACGTATCTATTTTCAAATCTTCTGTACGCACTTCAATTTCAACTTCATCATTGAATTCAGGTACAACTTCACAAGATACGAACGATGTATGACGACGACCTGAAGAATCGAACGGTGAAATACGTACAAGACGATGTACACCTTTCTCCGCTTTCAAGTAACCGTAAGCGTTATGACCTTTAATTAATAATGTAACACTCTTAATACCAGCTTCATCGCCCGGTAAGTAGTCAACCGTTTCTACTTTAAACCCACGTTTCTCAGCCCAGCGTGTGTACATACGTAATAACATAGAACCCCAGTCTTGTGACTCTGTTCCACCTGCACCTGGGTGTAATTCTAAAATAGCGTTATTTTTATCATAAGGATCACTTAATAGTAACTGCAGCTCGTACTCATTCATTTCTTGAATTAAAGTTTTCACTTCAGATTCTAATTCCTCATGTAAATCTTCATCATACTCTTCTTTAAGTAGGTCATGCGTCATTTCTAAGTTTTCGAACGTCTCATCTAACTGACGGAACCTTCCAACCATATCTTTCAGCGCATTCGCTTCATTAATTACAGCTTGTGCGCCTTGTTGATCATCCCAAAATCCTGCGCCCATCATCGTTTCTTCTAATTCTGCAATTTGTTTTTCCTTAGTAGGAAGGTCAAAGAGACCCCCTAAAAGCCGCTAATCTCTTAGCCATTTTTTCTAATTCTTGCCTAATTTCTACTAATTCCATTTCCTTCACCTCTATGTAATTGCTGTTACTTTCATATGAAAACAAGGGAAACTCTCTCCGCTTATTACGGAGAGAGTTTAATCCTTTTTATCATACATTTTTGATGTAAAAATTTGCAAAGCAGTCTAAACTACAGTTTCCTATTACTGCCCAATGCCACAACAGTTTTTATATTTCTTGCCACTACCGCATTTACATAAATCGTTGCGTCCCATTTGGTCACCTTTTACAACCGGTTTTTTCTTCGCGTCTTCGCCATCGCTTGATGGATGAACAGCTTCACCTTGAACAACTTCTTGACGCTCTAAGTTTTGCTCAATTTCAGCTTTCATAATGTAACGAGAGATTTCCTCTTCAATAGAAGCGATCATCGACTCGAACATTGCGAATCCTTCCATTTGGTATTCACGAAGTGGATCGATTTGTCCGTAAGCACGTAAATGAATACCTTCACGAAGATGATCCATTGCATCGATATGATCTGTCCATTTCGTATCTACAACACGGAATACAACAACCTTTTCGAATTCACGCGTCTGCTCTTCAGGTAGAAGTTTTTCTCTTTCATTATAACGCTCTAATAATTTCTCGATGATTGATTCGCTCATTTCTTCTGGAGCAAGGCGACGTAACTCTTCTTCTTTTACATCTCCTTCTTCAAGAAGGTTTGTATTTAAGTAATCGACAAGACCTTTAATGTTCCAATCTTCTTCGATTTCTTCTTGCGTATGAAGTGCAACAGCACGTTCTATCGTAGATTTCATCATACCTTCAATAATGCTGCGTAAGTTCTCTGAATCCATTACTTCTTGACGCTGTTTATAAATTACTTCACGTTGTTGACGAAGTACATCGTCGTATTGCAATAGCTGTTTACGTGCATCATAGTTATTTCCTTCTACACGTTTTTGTGCAGATTCTACCGCACGAGAAACCATTTTACTTTCGATTGGCTGTGAATCATCCATGCCAAGACGATCCATCATCGCTTTCATATTGTCAGAACCGAAGCGGCGCATTAGTTCATCTTCCATTGATAAGTAGAACTGTGTTACACCAGGGTCCCCTTGACGACCAGAACGACCACGTAACTGATTATCAATACGACGGCTTTCGTGACGCTCTGTACCGATAACTGCTAGGCCAACGTTTTTAATATCCTCGCCTAACTTAATATCCGTACCACGACCAGCCATATTCGTCGCAATTGTTACAGCGCCTTTCATACCAGCTTCTGCAATGATATCTGCTTCACGCGCATGGTTTTTTGCGTTTAAGATATTATGACGTACACCTTTACGTGTTAACATTTTTGAAATAAGCTCTGACGTTTCAATTGCAACTGTACCAACAAGAATAGGTTGCCCTTGCTTATGACGATTTACAATATCCTCAACAACTGCATTGAATTTACCTTCCATTGATTTGAAGATTAAATCAGCACGGTCATCACGAATAATATCTTTATTCGTTGGAATTACGATAACATTCATATTGTAAATACTACGGAATTCTTCTTCTTCCGTTTTCGCTGTACCAGTCATACCAGATAATTTTTCGTACATACGGAAGTAGTTCTGGAACGTAATTGTTGCAAGCGTCATACTTTCATTTTGAATTTCTACGCCTTCTTTTGCTTCAATAGCTTGGTGTAAACCTTCGCTATAACGACGACCTTTCATAAGACGACCAGTGAATTGGTCTACGATTACGATTTCGCCTTCTTGTACAACATAATCTGTATCACGGTGCATAACAACGTGTGCACGAAGCCCCTGATTAATATGGTGAAGAAGTGCTACATGTTTTAAATCAAATAAGTTTTCAATATGGAAAGCTTTCTCTGCTTTCGTAATACCATCTTCAGTTAACATTACATTTTTCGTTTTCACATCAAATGAATACTCTTTTTCATTTTCTAATGTACGAACGAATGCATTTGCAAACATGTATAGCTCTGTTGATTTTTGAGCTTGTCCAGAAATAATAAGCGGCGTACGTGCTTCATCGACTAAAATAGAATCGACTTCATCGATGATAGCAAAATTAAGTGGACGCTGAACGCACTGCTCTCTATATAACACCATGTTGTCACGTAAGTAATCGAATCCAAGCTCGTTATTTGTGCTATACGTAATATCAGCAGCATAAGCAGCTTGTTTCTCTTCACGTGACATACTATTTAAGTTAATCCCTACAGTTAAGCCAAGGAACTCATGAAGTTCTCCCATTTCACTTGCATCACGTTGTGCTAAGTATTCATTGACTGTAACAACGTGAACACCTTTTCCTGTTAATGCGTTTAAATATACAGGTAAAGTAGATGTTAACGTTTTACCTTCACCTGTTTTCATCTCAGAGATATTTCCTTCATGTAAGGCGATACCACCCATTAGCTGTACGCCATATGGACGCATTCCAAGAACACGAGTTGCTGCTTCACGAACAACCGCAAAAGCTTCAGGAAGTAGATCGTCTACTGTCTCACCTTTTGTTAGACGTTCTTTAAATTCAATCGTCTTTCCTTTTAATTGTTCATCAGTTAGCGGCTTAATAGATGGTTCTAATGCATCAATTTGCTCCACTGTCTTCTGCATACGTTTAATTTGGCGTTGGTTGACATCAAATACCTTTTTTAAAATACCGATCATAGGAAATACGCTCCTCTTTTATTAAAATAAAACTTCCGATTGCTTTCTTTTTCTCTTTACAATCAGTCGTTATAAAAATCAAATTTATGTTATGCCAATTTTTCTCCTAATTAAAAAAACTAAAATGTATAAACCTAATGATAATTGTAACACTTGTCTTATAACTATGACAACAATCGTCCAAATGTCGAGCCGTAGATTCAGAAAAAGTTTTTATTTTATTTTATTTGTTCCAACAAACTAATATCTCTTCGCTTCAAATTTACGTTACAAATTTTGTATTAAATCTAAGTAGTATTCTTTCAAGTTCTCTTTTAAAGAAGATGGCTCAATTATTTTTATAGTTTTACCAAAACTAGCTAGATACGAGATGATAAAGTTGATTTCAGCAGGCTCATAAGTTCCTATTAAATATGTATCTTCGTGTTCTTCCCATAATTTAATCGAAGGATATTGTTGTTGCTTGAATATCTCTATCCCCCTCGCAGTAATTGAGCATTTAAATTGAATAGCTTGTTCAGTTGCATTCCAAAGACTATGTGCGTTATGTATATTTATGTTTTCCAAATCCAGACTATCCTGAGCATCTACTATTTCTAACGACCTAATACGATCACAGCGAAACACTCGGTAAGCCGATTTATCTAAATCGTAAGCCTGGCAATACCAATAACCTTTCATTGCATAAATCGAAATTGGCTGAATACGGCGCATTGTCGATTGCTTCGGCGTTACATAGTTTATATTTAAGGCCTTATTTTGAACAGCAGCTAGCAAAAGTTCCTCTAGATAATCACATTCATGTGCTTGTTCCAAGTGGTAAAAGGTAACTCTCTTTTGCAAGTTTTCAATTTGCTCACGCTGTTTTGACGAAACACTATCTAAAAATTTCTTATTAATGGACTGAAACGATATTTGAAAGGGACTACTTACAAAGCTTCTTAGCGCTTGCATTGCAAAATAAAGTGCAAAAACTTCATGGTTTGTAAATGAAATCGGTGGTAATGTCATCGATTTTATTAAACGATACCCTCCATACCGACCATACTCTGCAAAGAGAGGTGCACCCATTTCCTCTAATGATGCAATATCACGTAACGCTGTCCTTTTTGAAATTTGAAATTCATCCATTAAATCTTTTAATGTGAATATTTGTTTTTGATTGATAAAACGTAGCATCTGATTTAAACGTTCAACTCTTTTCATAAACTCTCCCTATAGGTGCCATATGTTGGCACCTTATATTTGTATAGTAATAAGTGTAAACATATATGAAGGAGGCAATACAATGAACTTTGAAGTAATCCCTTTTCTATCATTAAACGGGCAAGGCGCTAAAGCAATTACATTTTACGAACAATATTTAGGTGCAAAAGTTTTATTTAAAAAGAATTATAAAGAGATGAAAGAAATAGACTCAAATTTCACATATGAAGAAAGCCAAGAACATTATATTACCCATTCCGTTTTACAAATTGGTACTAATAAAATCATGATTGCAGAACAAGCAGTGGATTCCACACGCCCTTGGCAATTAAGTAATAGCTCATCTTTATGTATTCAATCTAAAGATTTCCAAACCATTGAAGCACTCTATCACAATCTAATTAAACATGATGAAGTTTATATTTTAACACCGTTCGAAAAAAACTCATTCAGCCCTGGTTATGCCATTGTTCGAGATCCTTTTGGAATGGTAATACAATTGACCGTAACAAGACATAATTTCTAAATTTCAGTTTCATTGTGAATAGGACCTTTAAATTCCCATCAATATTAAGAAATACGAAAGCAAGAATATACAAAAAAGCGCAGCCATTTCGGCTACGCTTTTGAATGATTATTTTGTTTCGATTAAACCATATTTCCCGTCTTTACGGCCATATACAACATTAGTTTCATTTGTATCCGCATTTGTGAAGACGAAGAAATTATGTCCTAGCATATCCATTTGTAAGATCGCTTCTTCAACGTCCATCGGTTTTAAATCGAATCGTTTTGTACGTACAAGTTCTAATTCATCCTCTTCTACCTCATCCAGAACAGCTACTGCTTCTGGAAGGATAAAGTTAGTTTTAATAGAACCCTTTTCACGTAATTTACGGTTTACTTTTGTTTTATGTTTACGAATTTGTCGCTCAATTTTATCAACTACTAAATCAATCGCAGCGTACATATCGCTATTTGTTTCTTCTGCACGAAGTAATAAATCTGTAAATGGAATTGTTACCTCGATACGTTGCTTGTCAGAGTATACTTTTAAATTAACCTTAATCTCTGGGAATGTATCAAAATAACGCTCTAATTTACTTAGTTTTTTCTCTACATATTCCTTTAATGCTGGAGTTACTTCAATATTTTCACCACGAATGTTGAATTTCATAGATGAATTCCTCCTTTCAAGCCTATGTACTATAATTTCGACATTGGCTTAAAAACTCCTTCTAATTTTTTTAAAAAAATTAGTGGAATTGCGATTTTTTTATCGTTTTTTGTTGAAATGAAAAGATGCATCGTTTCTATCTTTATTTTATCCTATTACCATCGTGAATAACGAATGTAACTGTGGACAATTGGTTACAGAAAAGAAACAACTTTTTGACAACTTCTCCAAAACAAAAAAGCCCTTGTTACGAGCAAGAGCTTTCGCCATCTATATAATGCTGCTAAAAATACAGCTCTATCTTTTCCAAAAACTTAATTTTTACAGTTTCACAACATTAGCTGCTTGTGGTCCACGTGCTCCATCAACAATATCAAACTCCACTTGTTGACCTTCTTCTAACGACTTATACCCATCTTGTTGAATAGCAGAAAAATGAACAAACACATCGTCACCATCTTCACGCTCAATAAACCCAAATCCCTTTTCTGCATTGAACCATTTCACTCGTCCTTGCATGTTCATTCCATTCCCTTCACTCTTAAAATCAGGGCATTCGCCCCATATTCTGACTATAACGAATGACAAGAGTGTTAGTCAAACAAGATCTGTCGTCTTTTTATTATTCCTTTCGACATTCACATATTAACCTCTACAAAGCGTCAAACAAGAAACCTCTCTCGCTCCTCGATCATACAAAAGGCTTCCAACTTGCCTAACAGTAATTCCTGTCGTATACACATCATCCACAATTAAAACATGTTGCTCATGAAACAGCTCTTCTCCCTGAAAATAAAAAGGATTAACTCCCGATATCCTTTCTTTACGCTTCTTCTTACTTTGTTTTTCTGTTTCTATTCTTCTTAATGATGTACAAAACATTTTGATAGGCAAACAAGAAGCTAGTAACTCAGCTTGATTAAAACCACGCTCATATTCTCGCTCTTCACTAAGAGGGACCGGAATGACAGCTGAAACATTCGCAAAATATTTTTGAAAAAGACTTCGAAAAGGCTGATGAAAAATATGCACTAATTCAGCATCTCCTCGAAATTTAAACTGTGCTAATATTTCTTTCATCCCTTCATCATACACATGCAACGAACGATTTATGAGAGGCGGAAACCTCCGCTCGTTCGTCCACCTTATGCAGTCCATGCAAATATCCCCGTTTTTATATTCAGCTGGTACAAGTTCTAAAGGCCGACCACACTCCTTGCAAATATTTCCTATAATATAGGAAAGTTGTTGTTCACATCCATCACATATATACTTTTTATGAAGCTTAACAAAAAAAGTGTACCAACTAATCGCATATGAAATATACTCATCACAAAGTAGACAATGCATCAATCTATCAATCCTTGTTCTTTGGCATTCTTATTCATACTTTGAATATGTTTTTTCGCACGCACCATCGCCTCTGTCTTTCCATAATGAAAATAGATGACATCTCCATGCGGTTCATCAGAGCTTCTACCAGCACGCCCTGCAATTTGAACGAGAGCACTTTCTGAAAATATTTCTTCCTCAGCTCCTAAAACTGCCACTTGTAAATTTTTCACAGTTACTCCTCGTTCCAAAATCGTCGTTGTAACTAATAATGGGATTTCTCCCTTTCGAAAAGCCGCTACCTTTTCTTTTCTCTTCGGATCTTCTGCATGCACACCGTCAATTTGATTGTTTAATGATTTTAATAACTGGCTAATTTCTTCTACATATCGCACATGAGGAACAAATAGAAAAATGGGATATCGTTTAGATAAGTACATATTTAACCATTGTAATAAAGCACGAGGAATTTTTTTACGCATAAGACCCCTTTTCCAATTTCCGCACCACCGAAATGCTGGAACTGGCAACGGATGACGATGATAACGTCCTGAAATAATAACCCCTTTTTGCTTACCATTCCGCAATTTACGCTTCCACTTTTCATCTGGAGTTGCTGTTAAATAAATACGTGCTGCCTCCTCTTTCATCGCTTCATTTACTGCATAATGCAACATCTTATCCGCATGATATGGAAAAGCATCTATCTCATCTACAATCATGACATGGAATGCCCTATAATAACGTAACAATTGATGTGTAGTTGCAACGATTAACGCCGCATCTTTTTCTCGGTCTAAACTCCCTCCGTATAAAGCAGCTACATTTATATTTGGAAACACTTCTTGTAATCTTGGTGCTAATTCAAGTACAACGTCCGTTCTCGGCGTTGCAATACAAACTCTCTCTCCCTTTTGTAGTGCCTCTGCAATTCCGCGAAACAACATTTCTGTTTTTCCAGCCCCGCACACCGCCCAAATAAAAAATGATTCTTTCTGCTTAACAGCGTCAACGACACTTTGCGCAGCTAACTCCTGACCAGCAGACAAAACGCCTTCCCACTGTAACGGATTCAAGTAATTTTCTCCGCTTATTTCAGCAATCCCGCGAACAAGTACAGCACATTCACTTACCCTACCCATCGTTATGCACTTCCGGCAATACGTACATACTTTATTGCACCTTTTACATAGAAATGATGCAAATAGCCGCTGCTCTATATTTCCACAGCGCTGGCACATATATTTTGAAGATTTCTTAATTACCCCTTGTACACAAACGACTTCTCGATTCCTTTTCAAATGATCCAATTTATCCTGCAAATCTGAAGAAAGTTCTTCTAACAGTAACTGTCTACCAGCTAACATCATCAATAGCCACCTCCAGCACTACTATAAATCCTTCTCTTTATCTCGTAAAAACTCAAAAAAGCCGATAACCTACTTATAAAATAGTAAGCTATCGACTTTATACACGTTTTTTATTCAATTATAAATCCTAGAATCTACCGTATCCTAAGAAATGTTTCTGGTTGTAGCTACTACTTAGGCTTGCGTATGCAATCCCTTTATCACCAGCATGAATCATTTGATCGTTACCAACGTAAATACCGATGTGAGATGGACCTGCTTTATAAGTACCTTGGAAGAATACTAGATCTCCAGGTTGTGGGCTACTTACTTTCGAAACTGAGTTCCAGTAACCTGCAACGTCTTGACGACCTACACCAAATACGTAAGAAATGAATCCACTACAGTCAAAACCACCGTTTGATGGAGATGCACTTCCCCAAACATATGGTAAACCTAAGTAGCTTTGTGCTTTACCAATTACGCCAGGAGCCGGAGTTGGACCTGGTGCTGGCTCTGGTTTTTTGTTTTCTTGTTTAGGTGTCTCTTTTTTAGGCTCTTCTTTTTTAGGTTCTTCTTTTTGAGCTTGTCCACCATTGTTTGCCGGTGCAGCTTGTTCTGCAGGTGCTTGTGCTTGTTGAACTTGTGCTTCTTTAGCAGCTTGTTCTGCTTGTTTTTGAGCATCAGCTTCTTGTGCAGCTTTTTCTTGCGCTTCTTTTTCAGCGATTTGTTGTAATTTTAATGCCTGTTGTTCAAGCTCTTTCAATTGACCTTCCGTACTTGTCATTGTAGTTACAACTGTATCCATTTTACCGCTTAAATCGTTTACCGCTGTTGCTTTTTTCTCTTTTTCAGCGTCAAGTTCTTTCTTAGCAGTTTCAATTTGAGATTGTGCTTCTTTTAATTCTTTTTGTTTTTCTTTTACTGTTTCAACATCTTTTTTCACGTTCACTTGATCTTCTTGTTGAGTTTTCATGATATCTTCGTCAGATTCCATAATTTTAGAAACAGAATTTAAACGATCAACTAAATCTGCAACGTTTTTAGAGTTTACAAGAACTTCTGTCACAATGTTCGTATTTGGCTGTTCTTGAAGTGCTACTAAACGTTTTCTTAATAACTCTTCACGTTTTGCAATCTTTGTTTGTAGTTCTGCAATATCTTTATTTTTATTTTCGATTAATTGCTCAGTATCAGAAACTTTTTTTGTTGTTTCATCAAGTTTTGAAGCGTTCTCTTGCACAGACTTATCCAAACCTTGGATTGTTTTGTTTAAGTCATTCATTTGTTTTTGTAATTCATCACGTTCTTGTTGTTGTTTATGTAAAGTATCATTTTGTGTGTTAATTTGTGATTTTACGTCAGAAATTTTATCTTCTGCAAATACATTTGGTGTTAGCCCTGAAAACATTAACCCTGCAACTAGTGCGCAAGATGCCATTTTTAGCTTTTTCATTTTATTTTTTACACCGCTTTCTTTTTTCTTTTTTCGTTTTCCGTATATAACCTATTAAAATTTATACCATAATTCGGGAGTTTTTTTGCTAATGTTACGGTTTTGTAAAATAAATGTAATATTACATTTATCTCTATAGCAAAGTATATCTAAATTTGTATATATATGTAGAATTTCAAGAGCCTTACGTCGTTTTTTATAGAATTGAAAAAAACGTAAGGGATTCCCTTACGTTTTGAAAATACTCCAATATGAATGAGATAGAAACGTTACTTCATCCATTTCTCAGCCCAATTTTGGACCTCATCCATAACACTTTCCAACGCTTTCCCTTTATCAGTTAAACCGTACTCGATTCTAACTGGTACTTCTGGGTAAACACTACGAATTACAATGCCTTCGCCTTCTAATTCCTTTAAACGTTCTGACAACATGCGATCGCTCATATTTGGTATAATATCTGCGATTTCTCTAAAGCGTTTCGGCTCTTCGAGCAAAGATTTAATAATTAAGCCAGTCCATTTCTTACTAAGCATTGTAAAAGCTGACTCAAACTTTGGACATAAACAAGAATTATGCTCCATATGTTTCACCTCTATTCTATTATAAGATAGTTTCTTGTAAAAAGTAAGTAATAAAACTTTCCTCATTGTTTAATTTTACGTACATTTTACCATTTCCAAATATTAACTTGTCAAATTCCTGTAAAATATCCGTAAAAAAACCCTCTTCAAGTAAGAGAGCTTTTATATCTTTATCACTTCGTATACCAACCTAAACCAAGCGCACCTTCACCTAAATGCGTCCCAATTACAGCCCCGAAATAACTCGTGCGAATTGTAACATGAGGGTATATCTCTTCTAATTCTTGTTTCCATTCATTAGCTTCCTCTTCACGATTCGCATGAATAATAACAGCTTCCATAGGCACACCTTTATTTGCCTGCTCATCAAAGATTTCAACGATACGCTTTAACGCTTTTTTACGCGTACGAATTTTTTCGAATGGAATAATTACTTTATCTCTAAAGTATAATACTGGTTTTACTTGTAACAAACTACCGATGAAAGCTTGTGCGCTATTTAATCTTCCACCACGTTGTAAATGATGTAAATCATCCACTACAAAATAAGCATCCATCGTTTGCTTCATTTCATCAAAGCGAGCGATAATCGCTTCTGGGGCTTTCCCTTCACTTACTAATTTCGCCCCTTCACGCACGTAAAATCCTTGTACTTCACAACTAATTTCAGAGTCGTACGTATATACATCAATACCATCTACCATCTGTCCAGCTGTCGTTGCTGTTTGGTATGTACCACTAATTCCACTGGAAAGGTGAATGCTAATAACTGCATCATATTCTTTAGATAACTCTTCATATAACTCTAAAAACTTTCCAATTGCTGGTTGCGAAGTTTTCGGAAGTTCTTCTTGTTCACGCACTTTTATATAAAAATCATTTGCTGAAACTTCAGCCTCTTCTTGATAAGATTCCGTTCCAAACACAACGTTTAATGGTATCATATATATATTGAGTTCGTCACGAATATGCTTCGGTATATATGCTGTACTATCGGTAACAATAGCTGTTTTCATTTTCGTACCTGCCTTATAAAAAATTTTTATCCCCTAATTTTACACGAAAACTAGAAAAGGTGCATCCATACATAAAAATGCCGGTTAGAGACTACAATCACCCGCTCGACAAATTACAACAAAAAGATAAAATACTCACCAAAAATTTCAACATATTTGTAAAAAATGTTTGAATATAAAAACGCTCGCTTTTAAAATGTAAAGTACTAGTCATTTTGAAAGATAGGGGCGTATACCATTGTTATTACAATATTTAACAATTAAAGGCTACGGTGAGCACGAAATTGTCATTCAAAAATCAAGATTCATTTGCTATGTGAGTCGCGCCACAACGGAAGATGAAGCTCAAACATTTATACAAAAAATAAAAAAACAGCATTGGAATGCAACACATAATTGTTCCGCATATTTAATCGGTGAACAAGATCAAATTCAAAAAGCGAACGATGACGGTGAACCGAGCGGCACAGCTGGTGTACCTATGTTAGAGGTATTAAAAAAACGCGGTCTAAAAGATACTGTCGTTGTCGTTACGCGCTATTTTGGCGGCATTAAACTTGGTGCTGGCGGATTAATTCGTGCATATGGAAAATGTACAAGTGAAGGTCTTAACCATGTAGGCGTTGTTGAACGAAAACTAATGCGCGTTATGCAAACAGAAATTGATTACACTTCGCTTGGCAAAGTTGAAAATGAATTACGCAATTCAGAATATGCCATTAAAGATATACATTACCTAGAAAATGTCACATTTGATACGTATGTAGAAGAGGACAAAAAACAACCATTCACAACTTGGATGATTGAATTAACAAACGGGAAATGTACAATTAAAGAAGGAGATATGTTGTACTTAGAACAAGACGTTATCTAAGAATAGCTAACTTATCGCCTTTAAAGATTAATGTAGTGAATTAATTCCCTACAAATGAATAAGGAGATTATATATGGAAGAACGTTATTATCATCTCCAAAATAGCAGAATAAAAAAGAAACGTAGAAGAAAGTTTTTCTTCTTTCTTATTTTCGCATTTTTATTTGGTAGCGTAGGACTTTATATGTTAAATTCCTACACTTCTCTCATGGGGATGTACAGTGGATTTAACCGTGAAAAATCTAAATTACGAGCAGAAGATGTGGAAATCACAAAAAAACCTTTCACAATACTAATTATGGGTATTGAAGATTACGCAACAGATGGTCAAAACGGTCGAACAGATTCACTTATGTTCGCAACAGTTAATCCAAACTCAAAAAAGATTTCACTTATGAGTATCCCACGCGATTCTCGTGTTAAGATTGTTGGCAAAAATAAAGAAGACAAAATTAACGCTGCTCATGCTTACGGTGGAGAAAGGATGACAATTGACACTGTCGAAGGGTTTTTAAAAGTTCCTGTTGATCATTATATTAAAATTGATTTCCAAGGCTTTAAAGGTATCGTTGATGCTGTTGGAGGTATTACAGTTGATGTTCCTTTTGATTTCGAGGAGCGCTCCGATATAGATTATTACAAATTAATTCCATTTAAACAAGGTAAACAAGACTTAAATGGCGAAGAAGCACTCGCTTACGTCCGCATGCGAAAGCAAGATCCTAACGGGGACTATGGTCGAGCTGCGAGACAAAGGCAAGTACTGGCGGCTGTTGCCCAAAAGTTAAATTCTGCTTCAACCGTATTTAAAATTAAAGATTTAACAGCGGTAGTTGGGAAATATATAAAAACCGATATTCCTATTTCAGACGGACTTGCTCTTTACAATAAAATCTCTGGATTCGATCCTTCTACAATACAAACGTTAAAAATTGAAGGAGAAGACAGAAAAATTGGCGGTATTTATTACTTCCTTCCAGATCCAATCAGTGTAGAGACTGTACGTAACGAAATTGAAAAGGAAATAGGAGAAAAAGCAAGAGTCTCAACAGAAACTACAAAAAGTGAGAATACAAATTCCGATTCAAATTCTAACTCCAGCGCAAAAGCAAAGAAGGAACCGAGTGAGAACAAAACACCACCTCCTCCTCCCCCTTCTACAAATGCTCATGCAGAGTGGATTATGAGGAATCATGAATAAAAAAAGAGCCAAATCGTATACGATTTGGCTCTTTTTATTTCCCGCAATTGTTGTGGGCTAATAATAAATGGAAGATGAAAACCCCATTTATTAAAGTTTCACTCTACTTGTTGAAGTGTTGTAAAATCGCTTCTACAATACGCTCTGATGCACGACCATCGCCGTAAGGGTTAGATGCTTTCGTCATCTTATCATGAGCTTCTTTATCAGATAACAACTCATCAGCAAGACCAAAGATTGTCTCTTCATCTGTTCCTGCTAATTTCAGCGTACCTGCTTCGATACCTTCTGGGCGTTCCGTCGTATCACGAAGGACAAGAACTGGCACACCTAGTGATGGTGCTTCCTCTTGTACACCACCAGAATCAGTTAACATTAAGTATGAACGAGCTGCAACGTTATGGAAATCGATTACATCTAGCGGCTCAATTAAATGAATGCGGCTATGCTCGCCTAAAATATCATTCGCTATTTCGCGAACAACAGGATTCATATGAACAGGGTATACAACTTGTACATCTTCGTGCTTATCAACAAGACGCTTAATTGCACGGAACATATTGCGCATTGGTTCTCCTAAATTTTCACGACGGTGTGCTGTCATAAGTACAAGACGATCATTTCCAAGTTTCTCTAACACCGAATGGCTATAAGTTTCTTTTACAGTTGTCTTCAGTGCATCGATCGCTGTATTTCCTGTTACGAAAATACGTGACTCATCTTTATTTTCTTTTTGTAAGTTCGTTGCTGATTTTGTTGTAGGTGAGAAATGAAGATCCGCCATTACACCTGTTAGTTGGCGATTCATCTCTTCTGGATATGGAGAATACTTATCCCATGTACGAAGTCCTGCTTCAACATGTCCTACTGGAATTTGATTATAGAAAGCAGCTAAGCTTGCAATAAATGTCGTCGTTGTATCACCGTGCACAAGTACGATATCCGGCTTCGCTTCTTTCATTACTTTATCTAAACCTTCTAAACCACGTGTTGTAATATCAATTAACGTTTGACGATCTTTCATGATATTCAAATCGAAATCCGGCGTAATTCCAAAGATATTTAATACTTGATCTAACATTTGACGGTGTTGTGCTGTTACAGTCACAATCGATTCAATCTTCTCTGGGTGTTTTTGCAACTCTAATACAAGAGGTGCCATTTTAATTGCTTCTGGTCGTGTCCCGAAAATTGTCATTACTTTTAAACGTTCAGTCATTTCATTGCCTCTTTTCTTTCACTAGTTAAAACTTCTATTATCGCATATAAAAATATGCATGTGAAAATACATTTTTTAACGCGCCTGAGAAACATTACTATTACAGACGTCTTTTCGCCCAACTGAGTAATAATTTAATCCATACTTCCCGGCATCCTCATTAGTATAACAATTTCTCCCATCAAATAGAATAGGTTCCCTCATAAGCTGCGCATACTTTTCTAGCGGATAATTTCGAATTGATTCCCATTCTGTTACGATAAAAACTGCATGCGCCTCTCTAATCGATTCATCTATACACTCAGCGTATCGTATCGTATTTCCAAATAAACCTCTTACATTTTGAATGGCTTGTGGGTCATATAAAACCACATTCGCACCTATATTAATTAATTCTTCTATTATAATAATAGATGGCGCTTCCCTAATATCGTCAGTATTCGGTTTGAATGCTGCACCAAGAACCGCAATTCGCTTCTTCTTCATATCTATAATTTTCTTCGCTTTTTCAACTAACAACAACTGTTGTTTATTATTCACTTCAATGACTGCTTTCAACAAGCGAAAATCATGAGAAACATTCCCTGCAATTTGCACAAGTGCTTTCGTATCTTTTGGAAAACAAGATCCTCCATATCCGATGCCTGCATTTAAAAAAGATGCACCAATTCTCTTATCCATCCCCATCCCTGTAGCTACATCTACTATATCTGCACCCACTTGCTCACATATATTAGAAATTTCATTAATAAAACTAATCTTCGTGGCTAAAAAAGCATTAGATGCATATTTAATCATCTCAGCACTTCGAATATCTGTAATATACGTTTTTAAGCTTAATTTACTGTACAAATTCTCTACTTTCCTTGCCGCTTCTTCACTACATGATCCAATTACGATACGATCACCCTGAAAAAAATCATAAATACCAGAACCTTCCCTTAAAAATTCTGGATTCGATACAATATATAATTCATGTCTACCTTGTAGTTTCTCCTCAATCCATTTTCTCATTACATCATTTGTCCCTACAGGAACCGTACTTTTCGTAACAACAATAATATCGTTATTCACATATGTTCCAATATCATCACAAGCACTACGAATATACGTTAAATCTGCTGTTCCATCTAATAAAGATGGCGTTCCAACTGCAATAAATATAAACTCTACATCATTAAATGCCGTTGATTTACTTGCTGTAAAAGTTAAATGATTATTTTCGTATGCTTCATTTATTAATTCATTTAATCCACATTCATAAATAGGTAACTTGCCTTGTTTAATCCGTTCAATTTTTTCACTATTTATATCGAAACATGTGACTGAATGTCCCAATCTCGCCAATCCTACTCCTGTAATCAATCCAACATATCCGGTACCTATTATCGTAATTTTCATTTTCCTTTCGCACAGGAATATACATAAGAAAATATACGAATACATAGAATTCCCCTGTGCTTCCCCCTCTCACACTAAGAATGAGAAAACTCTTTCACTTCTTTATTATATGAATTGTTTTTTTATTATTTTTTAAGATTTTGTAAAGTTAAATGATGCAATATATACAAAATGTAAATTCCCACAATTTAACACGGAACTTACTCATTTTTACGTGCAACACTTATAATACTGAAACAAAAGTCATCGCTATATGAGAGGAAAGTACAATGTCATATTACAAGCCACAATATGAGATCAACCTTCTCAAAGGACACAACATTCCATATCCAATTGTCATATATTCTATTCACTCCCCTTTACAGCCAAAAGAAAAAAAGATTGAATTCTAATCTTTTTGTGATACCATATGTTATGAGCCTGTAAATAAACATCATAATTTTTAGATAAATACGATTGAAAAAATTACGTTAAACTATAAAGGGTGGGGTATTAATGGACTCACAAGTGATTTATGCCATTTTGGCATCTTTCATCACTGTACTCGTCGTTACTCCTTTAGTTATTAAATTAGCTTTCAAAATAGGAGCAACAGATAAGCCAAACGCGCGTAAAGTACACCAAAAAATTATGCCTCGTCTTGGCGGGTTAGCAATTTTCATTGGTGTAGCTGTAGGATTTGTTGTCGGTGGATTATACGAACAAAGAATGCTATCGATAACTTTAGGTGCTATCATCATTGTTATCATCGGGATTTTAGATGATATGTACGAACTATCTGCGAGGGTAAAATTCGGTGGACAACTATTAGTTGCCATCATGATTGTCAAAAGTGGATTATTAGTGCAAGTATTATATATTCCAATCCTTGGAGATACTGAACTCGGGTGGCTTGCTTATCCAATTACAGTATTTTGGATTGTCGGTATTACAAATGCCATCAACTTAATTGATGGATTAGATGGATTATCCGCAGGGATTTCATCTATCGTACTTGCAACGCTAGCATATATGGCCTTCACTAGCCCATGGGGTACTGGAGCAGCTATTATATTACCTCTAGCACTGATTACATTAGCAAGTACAATTGGATTTTTATTCTACAACTTCCATCCAGCAAAAATTTTCATGGGAGATACAGGAGCACTATTTTTAGGATACTGTATTTCTGTTATATCGTTACTTGGATTATACAAAAGCGTAACGTTATTCAGCTTTATCGTTCCAATTATTATTTTAGGTGTACCTATATTTGATACGACGTTTGCAATTATCCGCCGTATCGTAAATAAAAAGCCTATCTCAGCACCAGATAAGTCGCATTTACATCACCGTTTACTTGCAATGGGATTCTCTCATCGTAAAACGGTACTAATTATTTACGCATTTGGTATATTCTTTAGTGTAAATGCAATCATTTTCACTAGTGCGACATTATGGTTATCCATTATTCTTCTTTTCGTTTTAATCTTCTTTACAGAAATCATTGCTGAAGTAATCGGTCTTGTACACGAACGTTACAAACCAATTATTTCCTTCTATAAAAAAGTGAAAAAACGCGAAGACTAATTGTAGTATAGCCTTTACTATTATGAAATATTCAAATAGCATCCTCTTTTCATAAGAGGATGCTATTTTTTATTTTTTAATCCTTATTCCTCATTTCCAAAATATAGATTGTTTGAGAGTGCCTCTATTGGAGAAAGATATACGTATAACGAAAAAAGTATCAAATTTTCATTTTTACATCTTGATTGTCAAACTGAGGGTGAATGTTATGATCAAGCGATTACTTCAATGTATAATTTTATTTTTAACTATTACTATGTACGCATCATCGAATACAAAAGCAACTACAGACATTCAAGTAAAAGATTACGAAAGCACTCAAACTACCTCTCCTACAACAAAAATTGCGTACTTAACATTTGATGACGGACCAAATAAATACACACCACAAATTTTAAATATTTTAAAAGAGAAGAACGGAAAAGCAACTTTCTTCGTTATTGGCGGAAAGGTGCCACATTATAAAAAAACGATGGAACGATTGATTAAAGATGGACATTATATCGGTCTCCATAGTATGTCACATGATGTAAAACGTCTTTATACTGGCGATCCATCTGTTTTAATTGCAGAAATGGAGCAAACCCAAAACATTGTCCAGCAAGTTACACATTTAAATACACATCTCGTTCGTGTCCCATACGGTAGCATGCCTTACTTAAAAAAGAATTACCGTGATGCACTCGTATCTGCCCAATATAAAATGTGGGATTGGACAATTGATACATATGACTGGAAAAGCTATGATAATCCTTCCGCAATACTAGAAAGAGTACGAAATCAAAGCGATGAACAAGTAGAGGTTATTTTAATGCATGATTCTAGTGTCACAGTGCAAATACTCCCAAAAGTAATTGATTATTTGCACTCACAAGGATATAAACTACTTCCCTACAATCCATCTTCCCATCTCGAAGTGAATTTTTGGAAAGACACAAGATTGTAACAGCTTTAGTGCCTATGTACTAAAGCTGTTTTATTTTTCTCTTCCCACACTTCCCGTTTTTGTGTAAAATTCTAAATAGTGATGAAGTTTCGAGGTGAATAGAAATGAAACGAATAGATCTCATTTTTAACGCAATACAAAAAGGGAATTATACAGAAGGTGTAACAGCATCAGAACTCGCTACACTTCTACAGTTAGACCGTGCAAATGTTAGTAGCGATTTAAACAAGCTTGTGAAAGATAATCGTTTATTAAAAACGATTACACGCCCTGTCCGTTTTTATATAGAAACGAACACTTCATTGGAAACGCATTCAACAAAGGGCACTTCATTAGATACATTTGCTATTGAAAATACAAGCCTAAAAATTGCAATTGAAAAAGCAAAAGCTTCTATTCTCTATCCTCCAAACGGTATGCATACTTTACTACTTGGAGAAACAGGTGTCGGAAAATCGATGTTCGCTTCTTTAATGCACGAATACGCAATTGAAGTGGAACAACTTCCAAAAGATGCACCTTTTATCGTCTTTAACTGTGCTGATTATGCAAACAATCCACAACTACTACTTGGACAGTTATTTGGGATAAAAAAAGGAGCTTACACAGGTGCCAGTGATCAAAAAGGGTTAATTGAAAAAGCACATGAAGGAATCCTTTTCTTAGATGAAGTACATCGCCTTCCTCCAGAAGGACAAGAGATGCTCTTCACATTTATTGATCGCGGAGTATACCGCCGCCTTGGAGAAACGGAAAATGAACGTAAGGCACGAGTGTTGATTATTACTGCAACAACCGAAGAACCAAATTCATTTTTATTAAAAACATTTACAAGACGTATTCCGATGACCGTTACGCTTCCACCACTTCGTGAGCGAACACATAAAGAACGGTTTGCTTTACTACAGCTGTTTTTCACAAATGAAGCAATTCGTCTAAGGAAAGAGATTCATGTTAGTCCAAATACAATGCGTGCTTTCGTCTTTTACAATTGTCCAAATAACATCGGTCAATTGAAAACGGACGTACAAATTGCCTGTGCGAAAGCTTATTCTGATTTCGTGACAAAAAAACGTGATTCTGTCTGTGTTTCAAGTACAGATTTACCTTGGTATATGAAAGAGGGATTATTTATTGAAAGAAAGAGCCGTCATCTATATCAAATACCAAATGAAACATTTGTATTTACAGGTGATGAAGGTTGGAGTAAACATATAATAAAACCCGAAGGAAGTCGCTCTTCTATTTACGATTATATTGATTATAAATATGAAGAACTTCAAGCACGCGGCATTGAAGAGGAAGAATTAGAATTACTAATAGAAAATGATATTCAAAGCTTTTTCGTCCAATACTTTAACCAAATATCTAAAAAAACAAGTCATGAAAATGTTTTTAAAATTGTGGATCGTAATATCGTTTCCGTATGTGAAAAAATTGCGGAACTAGCTGAAAAATATTTATCTAAAACTTTCGATGAAAAAGTGTTTCTCGCTTTAAGTTTACATGTACAGACAACTCTACAACGTTTACAGGGCGGGAAACAAATTCACCACCCACAATTAAATCAAATTCGTACGAAATATAAAGAAGCTTTTTCCGTAGCTATGCAATGTATTCAGCTATTAGAAGAAGAATTACAAATAACAATGCCTATTGATGAAGCTGGCTTTTTAACAATGTTCTTCGTTGTTGATCCAATTCCTGCCTCACAAACAGAAGTAAAAGTATTAATATTAGCACACGGTAATGGCATCGCAACAGAAATGGCAAACATTGTAAACGAACTTCTCGGTATCGATGAAGTAACTGGTATCGATATGCCCTTGCATGAATCACCAAAAGACTTCTTAGAGCGTGTTAAAGTGTATATGAAAACACTTCAAAATGTAAACGGGCTTCTCTTACTTGTTGATATGGGATCTCTCGCTTATATTGGTGATATATTAGAAACTGAATTCCAAATCCCTGTCCGTGTTCTTTCAATGACGAGTACACCACACGCACTAGAAGCAGCTCGAAAAGCTCAGCTTGGCTACTCATTAAATGCACTATACGAAACAGTGAAGAACTTAACGCCGTTCTATTTAAACGTACAGGAAGAAAAGAAAAAGCCACTATCGCCAATGAAATCCGTGATTTTAACAGCTTGTTTAACTGGCGAAGGAAGTGCTTTAGCAATTCAAAAAATGTTAGAGAACTATTTACGCTTTGATAAAGACTTAATTGAAATTATTCCGATTAGCATCGTCCATGAAAAAGATTTAACGAAAATGATCGAGAACATAAAAAAAGAGCGTAATATCATTTGTATCGTCACGAATTTCGATGTGCAAATACCTTGCTTAACATATCATTTCCAAGACATTGTGAACTACACAGCTATTCAACCAATTCAAGAATTGATTACGTATGAAGAAACATATGCAAAAATGGCTGATATTCTTGAACAACAAATGCAGCGTAACGATGGGGCATTACTTATTAAAACGATTCGTTATGCATTAAATACAATTCAGGAATTGATTTCTTTACAGCTAACTCCCGACAGTTTAATGGGTGTGATTTTGCATATGAGCTGCATGGTTGACCGTCTTCAAAAAGGCGAAAGTCTCCTCCCTCATCCTGATAAAGAGAAACGAAGACAAGATGAGTACTGGATGTATATGAAAGTGAAAAAAGCATTGCAACCTATCGAAAATACATTTGAAATACAAATACCAGATGACGAAGTATTTTATGTAATGGACTTCTTCATCAAAAATCAACCTGTAAAAAGTTAAACTAGGTAATAGTGTAGCTTCTCTTTTCGAGTAGTACCCTAGTACGTAGTAAGTGAAATTATATTAGCGATTCTTAAAATATATCGATTTACCGACAATAATTAGCAATAGTAGCACTCTATATAATTAGAAAAGGCTGTTCCAAAATGTTTTTTTGGACAGCCTTTTCGCTTACTTCTTTACTTCCCTTATTCTCCCTCTTATTTCTCCCTTTTTATTAGATTTCGTATTAACATTTACATATACATTTGCTTGCATTATCTCTTGAAACAAACTGTCAAATGCTCTCCCCTGTAAAGGCCCTTCAAAATCCTCCACTTTAGCCACACCAGTAACGACTCCTTCATTCACACTAATTCCTTGCTCTAACGGACCAAACAAACTTAAAACAACTGGACCAATTTGATTCGCTTTTCCTAAATGAATTTGGCATGACGTGATTTTTTTTATGTTTTTTAATATGACCCGATATTGCAACTTCTTTAAATCTTCACTAAAAATGAGCTCTGTTACACCGTAAGCTTCTGTATTTACAGGAGGTACTTCCCTCTTCCCTGTTAACCTAGCAAAGAAATGTGTTGTCATACGGGCATTCTCCTCATATAAATTTCCCAGCACTACTTCTACTACTTTATGGTTTAGACATAATCATTTATGACTTTTCAATTTTTAATTACGAAGAAAAGGTTCACACAATCTTTACATTAGAATCATTTCTTTTGCTTGATGGCCTCTTGTATAATGCACTTAGAAAAACATTCTAGGAGAATTATACAGTAATCGAAAAAGCGAACAATCATAGACATATGTATTAAAACGTAATTATGTAACAATATGAACCAAAAGAATTTCCAGAAGTTTTCAACGTACCTATTAGACCATTGCAAAGTTGGGATAACCAAGTTGTTTTAACTGCTTACCAAAACCCAAAAGGTAAATGAAAAATGATCTCCACAAGAAGAATTTGTTCAAGATTTAATATCTATCATTCATATATATAGTTGTAGGATATATTGAGTGAGAAAATACAAAAAACGAATGTCGGAGGATAAAGAGGTATGCGAAGAGCGTATTTGATAGAGCTTAAACCGACAAATGAACAAATAACCAAGATCAATCAAACGATTGGAGTGTGTAGGCATGTTTACAATCTGTATCTCTCTAAAAATCAAGAGCTGTATGAATCCGAGGGAAAGTTTCTGAGTGGATATGACTTTTCTAAATGGTTAAACAATGTCTATACAAAAGAATATGACCAATGGATTAAAGGGGTATCTAGTAAAGCGGTAAAACAGGAAATTATGAATGGAGATACGGCTTTTAAAAGATTTTTTAAGGGCTTATCTGGATTTCCCCGTTATAAGAAAAAGAAGAATCAAGATGTGAGGTGCTATTTTCCTAAAAACAACAAAACGGACTGGGCAGTAGAAAGACATAGAGTAAAAGTCCCAACGATTGGTTGGGTGAGATTAAAGGAGTATGGTTATATCCCGAAAAATGGGATTGTAAAAAGTGGAACGATATGTAAAAGGGCAGGGAGATATTTTGTATCTGTGCTTTGTGAATTGGAAGAAAGAGCAACGAAGCCAACACTCAATGAAACAGGTTTAGGTATTGATTTAGGGGTGAAGGATTTCGCTACACGTAGCGATGGTATCGTTCATGAAAACATCAACAAAACAATAAGCGTAAAAAGGATAAAAAAGCGGTTAAAACGTGAGCAACGCTCTTTATCGCGTAAATTTGAAAATGTAAAAAAGAGAGGTGAAACATCTGCTACGAACAAAAGAGCGAATATAGATAAAAACATTCTTAGGGTGCAAAAACTACATGCTCGATTAGCAAATATTCGACTAGAGTATGTAAAGTCTATTGTAAATGATGTGGTGAAAACCAAGCCGACGTTTATTACAGTAGAAGATTTGAATGTGAAAGGTATGATGAAGAATAAACATCTATCTAAAACCATTGCCAAGCAGTGTTTCTATGCTTTTAAAACGTGGCTCTTGACTAAATGCGAGGAATACGGAATTGAATTACGTCAAGTAGATACATTCTATCCATCGTCAAAGTTATGTTCATGTTGCGGTCAAAAGAAAGCGGATTTAAAGCTATCTGACCGAGTATATACATGTGAGTGTGGAAATGTAATGGATAGAGATTTGAACGCATCAATCAACCTTTTACAAGCAAAAGAATATACAATACTAACGTAAATAGATTGTATATATGTACGGTGGGCTACATCGGAATTTACGCCTGTGGAGTGTTATATCAAACTGTAGTAGCGAATGATTGGCGAGACAGGACACATAGAAGCAGGAATACTCTAAAAATATACATTTGTCTATATCTTTAGTAGCAGGTAATTTTGAAAAACAAAAACTATTCTTTTCAATCATTATTAGAGATTTTTCTCGTCTCATTTAAATTAGGACTTACTTCATTTGGTGGTCCTGTCGCCCATCTCGGCTATTTCCACCATGAATACGTACAAAAAAGAAAATGGATGGATGAACGAAGTTACGGAGACTTAGTAGCACTATGTCAATTCCTTCCTGGCCCTGCTAGCAGTCAAGTCGGTATGGGGATTGGATTATTGCGCGGCGGATTATTAGGAGCCATTATTTCATGGATCGGATTCACTCTACCGTCTGTACTCGTTTTAGTTTTCTTCGCTTCATTCCTTAACCAATTCGAGCTTAGAAGTTCTGGTTGGATTCACGGACTGAAGCTCGTAGCGGTCGCAATCGTTGCTCATGCAATATGGGGGATGGCTCAAAAATTAACCCCGGACCGAAACCGGGCAACAATCGCTATCGTAACTGCTGCGATTGTCTTGTTGTGGCCAAGTAGCTGGACGCAATTCATTCTCATTATACTTTCAGGGCTTGTCGGCCGGCTTTTATATAAAGCTCCTCAGAACGCCCAATCATATAAAATACAAGTTTCTATTTCAAAGACGATGGCCAGTTCTTGTCTCATCTTATTCTTCGGACTATTATTATTGCTACCAATAATGCGACCGCTCTCTCCTTTCATCGCATTATTTGATAGCTTTTACCGCTCTGGTTCTCTCGTATTCGGAGGAGGGCACGTCGTACTTCCTCTTCTTGAAAGTGAGTTTGTACAAAACGGGATGATGACAAAAGAACAATTTCTAGCTGGATACGGATTAACACAAGCAGTGCCAGGGCCACTATTTACATTCGCTTCTTATATAGGAGCAGTGCTAAATGGAACCGTCGGGGCAGTTGTTGCAACGATCGCTATCTTTCTTCCTGCCTTCCTGCTCGTTGTTGGCGTTTTACCATTTTGGGACAGTGTAAGGAGAGTATCTTACATACAAGGTGCACTACTTGGAGTAAACGCAGCTGTTGTCGGTATTTTACTTGCAGCTTTTTATGATCCAATTTGGACGAGTACAATTATGAATTCTGTAGATTTCGTTTTTGCTTCTCTTCTATTTTGCTTACTCGCTTTTTGGAAAACACCACCTTGGGTTATCGTTATACTCGGGACCTTCGGTGGATATGTTCTATCCATTTTGTAAGCACAAAAAACGACGGCCCCATTTAGCCGTCGTTTTCCTATTAAAACTTCACAAGCTCCATTCCCTCAGGCAGCTCACTCTCCGTTAAAATACGCAGCTCTTTCACGCGATCCATTACGTAAGAAGAACGTTTCACAAGCTCTGGGTCAATATAAGCTGGATGCACCATAATTTCTACCGTTTGCTCGTCCTGCACTCTTTCCTTTAACTTCACAAAATAATCTTCCGTCACACCGTCAGCGTAAAAATCACTGTAAAACACATCTGAAAATGGGCGCACCGCTCGCTCTTCTTCACAACGACGAATCGGAACATTATATTTAATTGCTAATCTCTCAAGAACGTCGTGTAAAAGCGGTAACCCATGCACGTGATGATGACTATCTAAATGAGTTGGTATTAAACCGTAAGACAAAAATTTCTCAATTTGAGCCGTCCATTCTCTTTCTACCTCTTCTGGACTTATATTTCCTTCCCTTACGACGCTTTGTTTATGAAATGATCCATTGCTGCTTACAAGTGATGGTACGTCCTTGAGGAGCGGTTCTCCTGCCGTTAATACGAGATGAACTCCTACTCCTAACGTTTTATACTCCTTCGCTAAACGTACCGCATGCTCTGTCCCCGGCATATTCATCATCATCGTCGTTGAATTTACAAGTCCATTTATATGTCCATCAATAATGCCGTAATTTGTCCCTTCCGTAAGACCGAAATCATCTGCATTTACAATTAACTTAATCACCTTTATCCCTCCTACTGAAATAAAAAAAGCGGGCTAAATAGCGCCGCTTCTTATTTTTCTACCTTTTTAAAGAACTGTGGAAGATGTTCTTTATGCGCTTCCAACATTTCATCTAAAATTTGTTTTGCAACTTTATCTGATGGTACAAGTGGATTAATTGTCATAGCAAGCAGCGCTTTATGATAATCCCCTGTAACAGCAGCTTCAATTGTTGTGCGCTCAAATGATTTAATTTGCTGTACTAAACCGCGAACCGGTACTGGTAAGTCTCCAACCGCAATTGGTTTTGGACCTTCTTTCGTAATAATACAGTTCACCTCAACAGCAGAATCATGTGGCAAGCTTGCAATTGTTCCGTTGTTTCGTGTATTAACAGGCTGGATATCACCTTTATTATTGTAAATAGACGTAATTAAGCTACATGCTGCGTCACTATAATAAGCTCCGCCGCGTTTTTCTAATTGTGGTGGCTTAATATCTAAATTCGGGTCTTTATATAACTCGAATAAATCATCTTCTAATTGTTTTACTACTTCTGCACGTGTACCTTTTTCAATCGAAGCTTCTTTCTCTTCTTCTAACATTTCACGTGTTTTATAGTAGTAACGATGGTATGGACACGGAATTGCACGAAGACCGCGAATAAAGTCTGGCTCCCAGTTAAGCGCAGTAATGTTTTCCATCGTAATTTGCTTTTCTGGATCTGTTACAAGTTCTAGTACTCGATCCATTACGCTTACTCCATCTAAGTATACATCTAATCCGTATACCATATGATTTAAACCAGCGAAATCAACGTGTACCCGGCTTGCATCTACTTCAAGTAATCTTGCAAGACCCATACGAATTCCGATTGGAACGTTACATAGACCAACTACTCGTTGAATGTTCGTGTAGCGAAGTACAGCTTCTGTTACCATACCTGCTGGGTTTGCGAAGTTAATAAGCCATGCATTTGGACATAGTTCCTCCATGTCCTTACAAATATCTAAAATAACAGGAATCGTTCTCAGTGCTTTAAATAAACCACCAGGACCATTCGTTTCCTGGCCAATTACATCATATTTTAATGGAATTGCTTCATCTTTTGCACGAGCTTCTAATAAACCAACGCGAAGCTGCGTTGTTACGAAGTCAGCACCCTTTAATGCCTCACGGCGATCAAGTGTTAAATGAATATCAATTGGTAAACCTGATTTTTTCACCATACGCTTTGCTAAGTTACCAACGATTTCTAACTTTTCTTTTCCTGCCTCAATATCTACTAACCAAATTTCACGAACAGGAAGCTCATCATAACGTTTAATAAATCCTTCAATTAACTCTGGTGTATAACTAGATCCACCGCCGATTGTAGCAATTTTAATTCCAGTCATGCTTTATTCCCCTTTCGCTTCTAGCTTTTTATAAAGGTCAATAAATTCTGCTGCTAATTCTTTTACTGTAATAGAATTCATTAAATGATCTTGTGCATGAATTAAAAGAACACTAATCTCTGTTTTTTCCCCTCTTGCTTCTGATTGTATGAGCTCTGTTTGGAAATGATGCGCTTCATTAATCGCTTCTTTCGCCTTTACCATCGCTTCGTCTGCTTCCGCCATTTTCCCCTGTTTGGCAAATTGCAGTGCCTCCATTGCAAAGCTTCGTGCATTGCCACTATTTAAAATCAATTGGAATGGAATTTGTTCTGCTGTAGTCATCATAATTACCGCCCTCTCTATTATGGTTCAACCGATTTAAATACCCCTTCAGTTTGAACATGTCTATTAAATTATTATTTTATTAATGATAGTTTGGTGTTCTTGTAGATGTATTTCATCTTTTTGAACATGATATAAAAGTTAGTTGTTCTGACGAGCTATAAAAACTCGCCAGAACAATACTTTTTAAAGTGATACTGAATTGTCGCTTGCTTTTGCAGCATCTTTTGACGCTTGTACGTACGTACGGTCACACATTAATACGAATGGATAGTAAATAACTACCGCGATTGCAAAGTTTACTAGCTGCAATGCAGCACCAGCGATGCTTCCGCCTGCTACAAGATAACCACTAAAGATCGGTGGCATTGTCCACGGAACTAAAGCAACTGTTTTTGGTACCCACCCTAAGGAAATTGCTGTATAAGAAGTAATAACTAATACAACTGGTGTAAGTACGAATGGAATAATTAACGCCGGATTTAATACAATTGGCGTACCGAAAATAACTGGTTCGTTAATGTTAAAGAATCCAGGACCAATAGATACGCGGCCTACACCACGAAGCTGTGCGCTTTTTGCAACAAGCATTACTGCTACTAAAAATGCTAACGTCGCACCTGACCCACCGATATAAACGTATACATCAAAGAATGGTTTTGTAAAGATGTGTGGTACATCATATGCAGACATACCATCGTTAAATAATTTAATGTTCTTTTCTAGTGCTGGTAAATAGATTGGATCGATAATACCACCGATAATATTAGGACCATGTAATCCAAAGAACCATAATACGTGAATAAGTAACGCGATAATAATTGCACTTGGTAATGTACCTGCTAAACCTTGTAATGGTACTTGAATTGTTTCAAATACGAATTTATGAATACTTGTTCCTGCTAATTTCACTGCTAATTGAATGCCTGCTGTTACGATTAAAATAACGAATGCTGGTACTAACGCTGCGAATGACTTCATTACTGCTGGTGGAACACCATCTGGCATCTTAATTGTAATATCCTTTTGAACAAAGAATCGAAATACCTCCGTTACAAGAAGAGCAACAATTATGGAAACGAATAAACCTTGTGATCCTGTCCAAGCTAAATCAATACCGCCTTCTTTTGGCGTTGTCGGAGATATAATAATTAATGCACCGAATGTAATAATTGCTGCTGACAACGCGTCTACACCGTAAGATTTTGCTAAATTATAACTTATCCCAACTGCGGCTATGAGAGCCAATATTGCAAAGGATCCTGTCCACATACCACCGCCGACATCTTTCCAAACATCCCCAAATGCACCCTTCATAAGTTTCTGGAATGCATCAACTGGTAAATTATTTATAAGTACCGCAAACGATCCAACTAAAATAAGAGGCATAACTGCGATAAAGCCATCACGGATTGCAACTAAGTGGCGCTGCGATCCAATTCTACCTGCGACTGGGACTAAATACTTCTCCATAAATGCAATAAATTTTTGCATTTCGCTTCCCCCCTAATTATTTTTTAAGTGTTAATGCGTGATCTAAAACTGCTTCTCCATTCATCATGCCGTAGTGCATTGGATTAATAACATCGACTCCAACGTTTTTCTCATCGGCAAGCGTTTTCATTGAAGAAAGCATGTAACGAACTTGTGGTCCTAGTAATAATACATCTGCTTGATCGATATTGTTTTTTACTGCATCCCCAGATACAGCCCAAATCTTTCCTTCTAGACCGCGAGCTTTTGCAGCCGCTTCCATTTTTGTAACTAGTAAACTTGTAGACATCCCTGCTGAACAACATAATAAAATATTCATTTATAAATCCCCCTTGTGTGGTATAAAAAATTTATGTTTTTTATTTTTCTTTACGCTATTTATTAATGCAATTACCGTGCCAACTTTTAAAAACGCCTAAAATCAGCCTTTTTTCGAGTAATTTCTTTGTGTGTTACCGCTTTCAAACAGTGTGTCACCCGAAAAACACACAGTGTGTTATAAAACAACACGCTTTTAACACATAACTGTATGAAAATAGATTAGTGTTTAGCTGTCTAGTTGTATTCAAAACAAAAAAACACTAAAAATTTTTTTTCGCATGAAAATCTAGTAAAAAAATTAAAATATTTCGTCTCGATAAAAAACAACTCTCTCTTGAGTACACTCTTCTATCTATTGTCCAAACAAACTCTATTAAATTACATAGAATAGAATAAAACCATTCGAAAGGGGATTCCTATGCCAAAACATAGAAAAAAGAACAAAATGAAGATTTATAGAATAACAAGCTATAAAAAAGACAAGCGTTCTGAATTAGACTCTGACAAGTTTGAACTAGAACAGCAGGAAACAGAAAATAAGCAGGACAAACAAGATAGACACGATAAACAAGAAAAACAGGACAAGCCAACACAATTAGAACCTATAATAGAAACAAATTCACACAACTTAGATATATGGGATGAAATTTCTCTAAAAGAAATACAAGCTGGTGAACATACAAGTTTATTCGCAGAAAAAAGCAATTATCAAAATATTACTTTGCTACAAGTAAGTGATATCCGTCTATATTTGGACAAACAACTACAATTTAGTTCCGTTGATGAGCAAATTTATCATGAAGCACTTGTACATCCAATTATGTCGAAAGTAATTGATCCAAAACGTGTTCTCATATTAGGCGGTGGCGATGGTCTTGCCTTACGAGAAGTTTTGAAATATGAAACAGCGCTACATGTAGACCTTGTTGATTTAGACGAGGCAATGATTAATATGGCTCGTAACGTACCAGAATTAGTTTCTTTAAACGGAAACGCATTTTCTGATAAACGTGTGAATGTACACGTATGCGATGCAAAGGAATTTCTGAATTCTCCTTCCTCTTTATACGATGTACTCATTATTGATTTTCCCGATCCAGCGACAGAGCTATTAAGCACTTTATATACAAGCGAACTGTTTGCTCGTATAGCTACGTTTTTAACAGAAGATGGTGCGTTCGTCTGTCAATCTAATTCACCTGCTGATGCACCTCTTTTATATTGGAGTATCGGTAACACAATTGAACATGCTGGATTAACTGTGAAAAGTTATCATACAATCGTTCCTTCTTTCGGAACTGACTGGGGATTTCATATTGCCGCTAACTCTGCCTACGTACTCGATCAAATTGAACAATTATATGTAGTGCCATCTCCTCGAACATTGCCTTCTCTTCTTGCTCCTTTATTTCAATTTAAAGAAGAACATCTAGAGCAACGTAACCAAGCTCTTTTAAATTCAGAATCGAACCTTATCCTACATCAATGTTACAAAAAGGAAATGGAGTTTTGACGATATTATAGTAAGGAGTGCTACCCTATGGAATATTCTACTTTCGGTAAGCATATAATAGTAGATTTATGGGGAGTGGATTTTTCCCTATTAGATGATATTCACTTTTTAGAACGCCATTTAGTTGTCGCTGCCGATTACTCTGGTGCACATATTTTAAATGTAAGTACAAAAGAATTCCATCCGCATGGTGTTACAGTATTAGTGTTACTATCAGAAAGTCACCTTTCTATTCACACTTATCCAGAAAAAAACTTTGCAGCGATTGATTGCTATACGTGCGGTACAACCGTTGAACCGCAAAAAACGATTGATTATATCGTAAGTATATTAAAACCAAATGAGATGCATATTAAAAAATTAATTCGTGGTATAGGAGAAATTGTTACTATCGATTAAGTATCACTCTTATTCATTCGTAAAAAGGAGGATTGTAAATACCATCAGTGGAACGAACACTCCACTGATGGTATGGACACATACATAAAAAAACCTTGCATAAGCAAGGTTCATTCAGCTACTGACATCTTCTTATATAATTCTACAAACTCACTCGCTAATTCCTTCACCGTAATTGCGTTCATTAAATGATCTTGCGCATGCACCATCAGAAGGGTAACTTCTGTCTTTTCGCCACCAGCTTCCTTCTGGATTAAATCCGTTTGTAAGCGATGCGCCTCTTTTAATTCATCTAGCGCTTCTTGTAATTTAGCCTCTGCTTCTGTAAACTCCCCGCGCTTTGCGCAATCAATTGCTTCCATTGAACAACTTCTCGCATTTCCCCCATGCAAGATTAAATGAAAAACTTTCGTCTCTATCGTATCCATTTTAGTTCTTTACTCCCCCTTTTCTTCCGCTACTTTTTGCTTATCCCATATTTTTAAGAATGGCAAGTAAATAAAGAATGCAAGCGCAAAGTTAACGAGTTGCAAAACAACCCCTGAAATTTTCCCGCCTGATCCTAAATATCCACTAAAAAGAATAGGTGTAGTCCAAGGTACAGCAGCTCCGCTCGGACGTGCAACCCATCCCCATTCCATTGCAAAATAAGAAACAACCGTTAACACGACTGGAACCAGTATAAATGGAATAAGTAAAAGTGGGTTCATTACAATCGGCATTCCGAAAGTCACCATTTCATTAATATTAAAAATACCAGGTGCAATCGACAATCTTCCTAAACTTTTCAATTGCTGACTTCGCGCAAATAATAACATTCCTACAACTAAAGCAAGTGTTGCACCAGAACCTCCCATATAAATCCATAAATCAAAGAACTGTGCAGTAACCGTATTTGGTACATCTTGCCCAGCCTGAAAAGCAATTCTGTTTTGGTCCATTAACGACAACCAAATCGGGCTCATTACACCACCAACAATTGCAGCGCCATGAATTCCACACGCCCAAAGTACATGGACAATAATAACGGCTATTACCGCGCCCCAAAGACTGGCCCCAAGTGCACTAAGTGGTTCTTGTAAAATTTTCCCCACAATATTATGGATGCTGCCGAAAGAAGTATTTTCTATCATTAAGCGCAAGATCCAAATAACAGTTACAACAATAAATCCTGGAATAAGCGCAGCAAATGAACGTGTTACGGCTGGTGGTACCGTTTCTGGCATTTTTATAATCAGCTTTTTTTGTACAATAAATCTATAAAGTTCAGTAGATATAAGTGCTATAATCATCGCAACGAATAACCCTTGGCTTCCCATTAATACAGCTGGTATAGCCCCTTCTACAAGTACACTTTCCTTCGTACTTGGTATTATATATGCAACTTGAAACGGAGTTGCAAGTAAGAATGCCACAAGTGATAACGCCCCTGCCGCTAATGCATCGACCTTATAATATCCCCCAAGTCTGTAAGCGATTCCAAAAGTGGCTATTAAAGACATTATATTAAATGTTGCGCTAACTGGATACCCCAAAGCTTTTTGCCAACTCTCCCCAAACAATCCTGCCATAAAATCATTATATCCTGGTATGGGTAAAGCACTAATAATTAGAAAGAAAGATCCAATAATCAAGAAAGGCATCGTCAAAATAATTCCATCACGAATCGCTTGCAAATGTCTCTGCTCTGCAACCTTACCGGCCACTGGCATCACATATTTCTCTAAAAACTTTATCATCTATCCCACTCTCCTCATGGTTTCATTGACAAAGCCGCTTGTAAGATAGCTTCTCCATTACAAAGCCCGTAATGGATGGATTGAATGACATCAACAGGTATTCCTTTCTCCTTACATAATTCTTTCATTTTCGGTAATAAATAACGTACTTGTGGTCCAAGTAAAAGTACATCCACATCATCGATATGATCTCGCACTTCTGAACCTGATACAGCCCAAATCTTCACCTCTATCCCCCTTGCCTGTGCCGCTTTCTCCATTTTTGTAACTATCAAACTGGAAGACATTCCCGCTGCACAGCAAAGCAAAATATTCATCCTGTTTCCCTCCCTCTTTTTCTAAACCTAAGTTATGGTACAGCCCTTGCCACCACTAGGTTACAAATATATATGTCTAGATTTCTAACTGTATGCCGAGCTTAAAAACAAAATTTTCTCGGTTTTCACGCTATTCCATCTATCGGTATTTTCCTAGTAAAGAAGTCTCTAACTCGCTATAATGATTCAGTATGATTTTTTGTAATCGATAGGAGGGTATATTTATGAAGGCATATCGCTTTCCGCTTATTTTATTATCTTCTATCCTAATTGGTGGTTTCATTGGTTATTTCATGGGTGCCGATGCAGTTGCTTTAAAGCCGCTTGGTGACATTTTCTTAAACTTAATGTTTACGATTGTTGTACCGTTAGTGTTCTTTAGCATCGCGTCATCTATTGCTAATATGGATGGATTAAAACGTTTCGGTAAAATTATGTCTAGTATGGCTGGAACTTTCTTATTTACAAGTATTTTAGCTGCTATTTTTATGATTATTATCGTGAAAGTATTCCCGCCAGCACAAGGTGTTGTATTAGAACTAACGCAGCCTGATAAAGCTGAAAAAGCAGTTAGCGTTGCTGATCAAATTGTTGGTATCCTAACAGTATCAGACTTTTCAAAGTTACTATCTCGTGAGAACATGTTAGCCCTTATTTTCTTCTCTATCTTAATGGGGGTTGCAACTTCAGCAGTTGGTGAAAAAGGGAAACCATTCGCTACATTCCTACAAGCTGGTGCAGAAATTTCAATGAAAGTTGTATCTTTCATTATGTACTACGCTCCAATCGGACTAGCTGCCTACTTCGCAGCATTAGTTGGTGAATTCGGACCGCAACTTCTTGGAACTTACTTCCGAGCAGCAATGGTATACTATCCAGCTTCTCTTATTTACTTCTTTGTATTCTTTACATTCTATGCGTACCTTGCAGGTCGCAAACAAGGTGTACAAGTATTTTGGAAGAACATGGTCTCTCCTACAGTTACATCACTTGCAACTTGTAGTAGTGCCGCAAGTATTCCAGCAAACTTAGAAGCAACGAAGAAAATGGGTATTTCTTCTGACGTTCGTGAAACAGTTGTCCTTCTTGGATCTACACTTCATAAAGACGGATCTGTTTTAGGCGGGGTATTAAAAATTGCTTTCTTATTCGGTATTTTCAACATGGAATTCGAAGGACCGAAAACATTAGCAATTGCACTTGTTGTTTCTCTATTAGTAGGAACAGTAATGGGTGCTATTCCGGGCGGGGGTATGATTGGTGAAATGTTAATCGTTTCTCTATATGGATTCCCACCAGAAGCATTGCCAATTATCGCAGCAATTAGTACAATCATTGACCCTCCTGCAACAGTGTTAAACGTAACAGGAGATAACGCTTGTGCCGTAATGACAGCTCGTCTTGTAGAAGGTAAAAACTGGATCAAAAATAAATTTGCTTAATATATAGAAAGAGGATGTTCGTTTAGAGCATCCTCTTTTTGTCGTTATTTTTCAGTAAATCGATATATTGGAAGTTACGATAGATATATTAACAAAACCGTTAATATAATCCCATCCCGCCACAAATTTGTTATAATCTTCACAAATATTCCACACCTTTCATCCTTTCTCCGTACTATAATCATGTATGGAAAAGGAGATGGACACAATGACACAAAGCGCACCAGAATTTAAAGTTTTGCAAAGCATTGCATTTCTTGCTGTCGTTTTGCAAAGTTCCTTATTATATACAATGAATCAAGGAAATGTCTTACTCGAGCAATCCCTCATTATGGGCATGCTATTTAATCTTGCAAAATTTTCAGCACCTGCATTCATATTTATCGTCGGATTTCACTTAATTCGTCAATATACGAAACAACTCGTTTATACAGAATATATTTATGAAAAAGCCGCACATTTACTCATTCCTTATTTCTTCTGGTCTATTCTTTACTTAGTAACAACAAACGATATTATTACACTACAAGGCGGAATAAAAAGTTTATTACTCGGGACGGCTGCACCTCATCTTTGGTACGTTATTATGATGTTCCAAATTCACTTATTGTTCCCGTTATTATGCACACTATTTTATTGGTTTCAAAAACGAACAGAAAATAAAAAAGACATATATAAATATATGACCATTTTCGCTTGTCTATATTTCTTCTTAATGTGGTACTCTTCTCACTACATTTTTAATGGAGAGAAACTGACTAGTTCAACCATTTTACATTATACAGATCGTTCCTTCTTCTTCTACTCATTCTATTTCGTTATGGGAGGAATAGCTGCTGTAGCATTAAAAACTTGGCGTATATTTGTCATGAAACATATCCCGCTTATAACAATCTTATTCTTTATTTTATTTTTATTTATCAATTATGAGTTATTTAGTTTTTACGGCGTGAACTCTATTCATTTAACTGTTTCTACTTATTTAAAACCATCTATGTTTCTATATATCGTATGCGAAATTATCATACTATACGTGTTGTCTATTACAATTGTACAGCGACGTGGTTTCTTATATAAAGCTTTACGTTTTATCGGAAACTACACGTACGGTGCTTATTTAGCTCATTTTTTCTTCTTACAACTATGTACAAAATTTCTTTCCTTATTCACACTACAAGAAAACACAATATTATATAGCCTATTACTATTTATATTAACGGCCACAATCTCTATTTCAGCAATGGTCATTTGCAGCATACTACCATTTCATACATGGGTTACAGGGCCTTCCCCTACAACTAAGATGAAATGGGTGATTATTTCAATCCGAAAGAACCATGAAAAACTATTCAAACCATATCTTTGATATAATAGTATTTCATATAAGAAAAGAAAGCAGGAGACACCTATGATTAATCAAGTTGGACAAATTATGTTATATGTAAATAACCAAGATGAATCAGTACAATTTTGGACAGAAACAGTAGGATTCCAAATCGTTGCGGAAGAAAATAACGGACAAGGATTTCGCTGGATTGAAATTGCTCCAACAAAAGAAGCTGGAACAAACATTGTCCTTCACGATAAGGCGTTAATTGCGAAGATGCAACCTGAATTAAACTTAAATACCCCTTCACTTATGTTCTTCTCTAATAACTTAGATCAACTTTATAAAGAGCTTTCTGAGAAAAACGTCACAGTTGGACAAGTTGTAGATTTACCTACTGGTAGAGCATTCAACTTTGCTGACAATGAAAACAATTACTTTGCAGTTATGGAAAAGAAATAAGAAAAAAGTGCCACCCCTAGGGTGGCACTCTATTTTTTACTCTTCTCTAATTCCATTTCAGCTAAAAGCGGTAGTACATTATCGAATATATGCGTATTATTATTTTCACCTGTTACATATCCACCATAATATCTACTAAATACATTATCATTTCGGAATGTAGTCATTCGCTCATACAATTCCTTCGCAAACTTTGTATCACCTGTTTGTAGTACGTACAAAATTGTTAATCCGTAAGATGCTGGTGATTCATAGTTCACAGCTTTTTTTCCCGTTTCTAAGTTATAACGACCGTATAACTTTCCGTCCTCGCTAAATTTCTTCTTTATAAATTCCAAATAAGCATCTGATGAAAGACCGCCTAAACTACGATGATAAGCAACGTATGATTGATCAATAAGATTCACTTCTTTATCGTACGTAAATGTACCATCTTCTTTATACTCTTTCGGAAATGCCCAACCCTCTCTCGGATAATCAGCTAAAAACTGAACAACTTCCTGATACTGCTGTGCAGAAATTTTCCCGTACTTTTTCATATAAGAGAATGCATGAGGATTTATGTAAGATGTTGTTGCAAAGTTATTTTGTTTCCCTGCATCTGCATCATAATAATCCACGTAATAATTATCTTTTTTATTATAACGAAGTACAGCATTGCTCAATTGATCAGCAAGGTTTTTATAGCGCTCTTCCTTATACATTTCATAAGCACGATATAATTGTTCAATAATACGAAGATCATCTATAAGTGCATTTGTGGCTGACTGCATTTCTCCCTTTTCAGAGATTTTCCATATAACGATGCGATCCTTGTGTACAAAATTATTTTGAATAACCTTCACTTGTTCATCAAATAAAGCTTGATCATCTTTATCAAGCGTATATTGTAGCCATAACCCTGCAGATTCTGATAAAGCTTCACGGCCCTTCGCTTCACCCGTTCCCGCCTTTGTATCTGCTAAACGGTACGTTGCAAGTGTTCCATTTTCATTCACCATATGTCGTAAAATAAAATGCTCGGTACGATTTCCTTGTAAAGCTGACCAAAATACAATTCCGCCTAAAGCGATTAAGAGAATAACTCCAATCCCTATATATAAACGTTTGCGCAACCTTTTCACCTCCCTATTAAGGCTAACCTTAATTTTACCAGAACATACGCAAATATAAAAAAGACAATCTTTTAGATTGTCTCTCCCACCTTATCCTTCGCAAACCTCTTTAGAAGGTCTATATAGCGATTCCACAAGTCGATCGTATTCACGACGCGTAATTTCTTTATTATATAACTTTAATAATAAATCTCTATGCTCTTTTGAAAATGCCATCTTTTTAATAACTTCAGGATACATAAGACACCCTCTCCATTTCACATAAACTTCTTCATTTCATAAACGTAACACGCCGAGATAGAACTTATGTTCGCATAAAAGATTATAAAATATTCCTCCCTAAAAAACAAACAAAATATTACCTAATAAACATTTCTTTCTTTTTCAAATATTCAAAAACAACATTACCACAATCCCTTTTTTAAATGCATATATATTTTTGGCAGTTTTTTGAATAAATCTTCCAATTCAATCAGAAAATAATGGCAAAAAAGAAGAGGAGTATACATATGGATACCGTAACATTAGCAAGGGCATTTTTTGGTTCTTCATTAGCATTCCACATTATCTTTGCAACGCTTGGAGTCGGGCTTTCTTTAATGATTTTTATAAGTGAAATACTCTATCACTGGAAGAAAAATTCCGACTATGCCATTATGGCAAAAAGATGGACAAAGGCTTTTGCTATCCTTCTCGGTGTAGCAATTCCAACTGGAACAATTGTTGGTGTACAAATTTCACTTCTTTGGCCTGGTTTCGCCAAAATTGTTGGTCAAGTTATTTCCGTTCCGTTTCAAATTGAGATTTTCGCCTTCTTTTTAGAGGCTTTATTCATGTCTATTTATGTATATGCAGCTGATAAACTACCTCCAGTTATGAGATTAATCTCGCTATTTTTCGTTATGATTGGTGCCACTGCATCCGCCGTGCTTATTACATCAGCAAATACATGGATGAATACACCTGCGGGCTTTTCAATGGGGCCAGATGGCTCAGTTTTTAACGTTGATCCGTGGAAAGCTTTCTTTAATCCGAGCTTTGGCACAAGTGCATTCCATGTCGTTATTACAGCCTATACAACTGGAGCAGCTGTTATCGCTTCTATCGCTGGATTTAAATTATTAAAGAAAAATTTAAGTACGCGTGAAATTGCTTACCATAAAAAAGGATTACTGTTAGGGCTTGTCGTTACATTTATCACAGGTGCTACGATGTGGCTTTCAGGACACGAATCTGCTATTGCCCTACATAAACACTCACCTGAAAAACTAGCATCTGCTGAAGCTTTGTTTGAAACGACATCACACGCTCCTTTATCGATTGGCGGGGTTGTGGATCCTAACACACTTGAACTAAACTATGCCCTTGAAATTCCGAACATGCTTAGCTTATTAGTGGGACTAGACCCTAGCACCGTTGTAAAAGGTCTAAAGGAATTCCCGCAAGAAACATGGCCACCATTTTACACACATACACTGTTCAACTTAATGGTCGGCACTGCTGCCTTTACCTTTGCAGTTGCAGCTATTGCCCTCTTATATTGGTACTTTGTTTACCGAAAAAAAGGAGTAGAGTTACCGAAGTGGCTTCTTTGGGGAGCTGCCGCATGTGGACCGGTTATGTTGCTCGGTATTGAATTCGGATGGATTTTTAGTTGTAGTGGTCGTCAGCCCTGGACAATTTATGGCATGCAACGCACAGTAGATGCTTCTACACGCGCTGATTTCGTCGGTCCTTTATTTGTTTTATTCATCATTTTATATATTGGACTCGGTATTTTAACAGTCTTTGTACTACGGACATTCTTTAAGAAACATCCGTTAAAGAATGATTTACATCACGAAGGAGGCGATTCTCGTGCATGAGGAAAGCATTGCAATCATCATCTTATGGGCCCTTATTTTCGTATATAGCATACTAGGTTCTATTGATTTTGGAGCTGGTTTTTGGGGCATGGTATACGCTAAACACCCGACGCTTGCTGCCAAGCTTGCTAATCGGTACTTATCACCAACTTGGGAAGTAACAAATACGTTTCTTGTCTTTGTCGTTGTCGCTTTTCTCGGTTTCTTTCCAAAAGCAGCCTTTACCCTGGCAACCGTTATGTTTGTACCAGTTATGTTAATTTTAGTACTCGTTGCGATTCGCAGTACATTTATGGTATTTGCTTACTCCCTGCCAAAGTACCAACACCTTCTTCGGATTATTTCAGGTATTACGGGGCTCTTAATCCCCGCTCTATTAATTACCGTTCTGCCCGTTACAGAAGGTGCCTATATTACGATGTCTGAAGGAAAAGAAGTGCTCCTTTACGGAAAACTCCTTTCTAGTCCCGTTATTTATTGTTATATGCTCTTCGGACTAACTTCGGAACTATTTCTATCATCTCTCTTTCTTGCTGATTTTGCTAGGGAACAAGGTTCTGAAGATACGTACCGAATTTATAGAAGAAATGCCATCATACTTGGTCCTGCAACGCTCGTGACTGCTATTATCGCTCTCGTTGTAATGGACCCTGAAACACACTGGCTTATGCAAGGACTAATAAAGCAATTCCCATGGTTTACAGTCTCTATCATTTTATTTGTTATCGGATATTCCTCCCTTTGGTGGACAAATAAGAAGTATGGCACACTAGGCTTTCCTCGCATTGCAGTTTTAGCTGTCGTCGCTCAATATGCATTTGCAAGCTACGCTTACGGCGTCGCCCATTTACCTTATATCATTTACCCGGACGTAACTGTATTTACAAGCTTTACGACGGTCGAAACATTCTATGCACTTCTTATTCTTTACGCAATCGGGATTGCAATTTTACTACCAGGATTCATTTTCTTCTGGAATTTATTCTTGAAGGATCGCACTTTTTTGAAGGAAAAATAATAAATGAGGGGCATTCGTATATAGAATGCCCCTCATTTATTAGGCGTCTCTCCTAATAGTTATTACACTACCACTGATACTTGTCCTATAGCTCAAAAAACACATATTCACTCCACTCCATTATATGTCTAGTTCTTCTTATTTTCTGCTGAATATACTACCAATATAAACTTGAGACAAGCTACATTTGTTCAAGGAAAAATAGAAAGGTAGGTTAAATATGAGCATTGAAATATGGATTACTATTATTGTATTCTTCTTAACGATGATTGTTATCTTTTGGCGCCCTCGTGGTTTAAATGAGGCGTGGCCGGCAGCAATTGGCGCTGGCATTATCCTCATTACTGGACTTGTATCAAAACCAGACGTCATGGACATTGTAAGTAAAATTGGCGGTGCCTCCATAACAATATTAGCGACCATCGTTATGGCGGTTATATTAGAAAGCTTCGGCTTCTTCCACTGGTCCGCAGCAAAACTTGCAAATTTAGCAAAGGGCTCCGGTCGCCGTTTATACTGGTATATTCAATTACTTTGTTTTCTTATGACTCTTTTATTCAATAACGACGGTAGTATTTTAATTACAACACCGATTTTAATTTTACTACTGAGAAACCTTCAATTAAAACCTCATCAACAAATCCCTTATTTATTAAGCGGTGCTTTAATCGCCACTGCATCTAGTGCACCAATTGGTGTAAGTAATATTGTAAACTTAATTGCCTTAAATATCGTCCATATGACTCTTTATATGCATACTGCTATGATGTTTGTACCTGCAACACTAGGATTATTGTTTATGTCATGGCTCATGTACGCAGTTTTAAAGAAAAAACTCCCAGAAAGATTACCTGTTTCTTCATATGATATTGAAGAGATTTTCTTCACGAAAAACTTCCATCCGTTAAAAGGAAAAAGTTCTGTTGATACAAAACAAAAACGTACAAAATTCATGTTAAAAGTATTAGGCTTCGTCTTCCTTATGCGCTGTCTTCTATTCGTTGCATCCTTCTTATCGATTCCAATCGAAATTGTTGCTGTACTCGGTTCACTCGTTCTTCTTATCTGGAGATGGTACTACTTACGAACAAACCCAGTCGATATTTTGAAAAAGACACCGTGGCACATTTTAGTTTTTGCTTTCTCTATGTATGTAATTATTTACGGGCTTCATAACGCAGGATTAACAGCGGCACTTGTAAGTTGGCTCGAGCCAGTTGTAAGTCAGCATCTACTCTATGCCAGCTTTGCAATGGGCGGACTCGTTTCCCTCCTCTCTAACGTCTTCAATAACCACCCTGCACTTATGATTGGTACAATCACATTAACAGAAATGTGACTAGATCCAGTCACATTAAAAACTATCTATCTCGCAAATATCATTGGTAGTGACATCGGTTCACTATTATTACCAATTGGTACGCTAGCTTCCCTCATTTGGATGTATATACTAAGACAAAACAAAATTAAAGTGAAATGGAAAGATTATTTAAGCGTATCTCTCATCGTAATCCCACTCACAACAGTCGTCACATTATTCCTCTTATACTACTGGGTACAATTATTCTTCGCCTTATAAAGTGAAACTTTAATCAGTGGGGGGGGTGTTCATCCCCTACTGATTATTAGCCCGTACCAATCAGGCGTTTACGGGCAGCAGGGCTCCCACCTAACTTCTTTGCTCCAGCCGAATTTTGAGGTGGGAGTTTTACTGCCCACAAATAGCGGGATAGACAACAGAAGCCCCCTTTGCTACCGTCTTAGCAAAGGGGGCTTCTTCTATATTTAAGTTAGGTACAGTGTGATCAATCAAGTAAAGAGGTGTAACGTGTTATTGATATAAGTGACTACCAGTTTCTTTGAATTCTACCGCTTTCTCTTTCATTCCTTTTTCAATTGCTTCTGTCGTTTCTAAATCATTTTCTTTCGCATATTCACGAATATCATGCGAAATTCTCATACTACAAAACTTCGGCCCACACATTGAACAGAAATGCGCTGTTTTCGCCCCTTCTGCTGGCAACGTTTCATCATGATACTCCATCGCACGTTCAGGATCTAAAGATAAATTAAATTGATCGCGCCAACGGAATTCAAATCGTGCTTTTGAAAGTGCATCATCACGCTGATGAGCCGTTTTATGCCCTTTCGCAAGATCGGCTGCATGCGCAGCGATTTTGTACGTAATAACCCCCGCGCGAACATCATCTTTATTTGGTAAACCTAAATGTTCTTTCGGTGTTACATAACAAAGCATCGCCGTTCCAAACCAGCCGATCATCGCAGCACCAATCGCTGATGTAATGTGGTCATACCCTGGTGCAATATCTGTCGTTAACGGCCCAAGTGTATAGAACGGCGCGCCCTGACAAATATCAAGTTCTTTCTCCATATTTTTTTTAATTAAATGCATCGGTACATGCCCAGGTCCTTCAATCATAACTTGCACATCATGTTTCCAAGCGATTTTTGTTAATTCACCAAGTGTTTCAAGCTCAGAAAACTGCGCTTCGTCATTTGCATCTGCGATAGAACCTGGACGTAATCCATCTCCAAGAGAGAACGAAACATCGTACTGCTTCATAATTTCACAAATCTCTTCAAAGTGAGTATATAGGAAGTTTTCTTTATGATGGAATAAACACCACTGCGCCATAATCGAACCACCGCGCGAAACAATACCTGTCATACGCTTTGCAGTAATTGGAATGTAACGAAGTAATACACCAGCGTGAATCGTGAAATAATCAACGCCTTGCTCCGCCTGCTCAATTAACGTATCGCGATACACTTCCCACGTTAAATCCTCTGCAATTCCGTTTACTTTTTCAAGCGCTTGATAAATTGGCACAGTTCCAACTGGTACCGGAGCATTACGAATAATCCACTCACGTGTTGTATGAATATTTTTGCCTGTAGATAAATCCATAATCGTATCTGCACCCCAGCGAGTCGCCCACGTCATCTTCTCTACTTCTTCTGCAATAGAAGACGATACAGCAGAGTTTCCGATATTTGCATTTACCTTTACGTGAAAATTACGTCCAATTATCATCGGTTCCGCTTCAGGATGGTTAATGTTCGCCGGCAAAATCGCACGACCTTCTGCAATCTCCTTACGAACAAATTCAGGCTCTACCCCTTCACGAATCGCAACATATTCCATCTCAGACGTGATAATACCATTACGCGCATAATGCATTTGCGAAACATTTGCACCTTGCTTCGCTCTAAGCGGCTTACGATCCATTTGCGGGAAAACAGGTGTATGTTTCGAAGCCACTTTCACACCGTCATCCTCTGGTTTTACTTCGCGCCCTTCGTATCCTTCTACATCACCACGCCCCAACGTCCAAGAGTGGCGCGGCGTTGGAATCCCCTTTTCCAGCTCCACTTTATACTCAGGATCTGTATAAGGTCCACTCGTATCATACACACGGATTGGCGGATTTTGAACACCATTCGTATCGCTTAGTTCAATCTCGCGCATCGGCACTTTCATACCTTCACGTGGCCCATCCACATACACTTTCTTACTTCCTGGTAAACTCGATTTCAATTCAATTTGCTCAGCAGAAACAGACTGTTTCATAACCTTTATTGCCCCCTGTTCGTGACAAGGACGAGATATGGCCAGCGTATGCCAAAATAAAAAGAGCCAGGTCCATAAAAAAAATAAGGACCTGGCTCATAAAGACATAATTATGTAAAGCCGTTAACTTCCCTACGCTGGTACGAGCCAGATCAGGTCCAAAGGGTTAAGAAGTTCACACGCTTCTCTCTCAGCCTACGCATACATACGTTAGGCACCCCTAGTTTATCACTGATTTAATTTTCAATACTTTCCAAGTATACACGTTAATCTGAAAAATGCAAAGGTTATTTCTTTTGTTGTTTACGGAATCATCCAAGTTAAATAATAAGCCTGCACATATGTCATAATCCCAACAATAGTAACGAAGAATAAACTATGCTTTAATGTAAAGCGGAACAAATCTGACTCTTTCCCAGCAAGTCCAACTGCCGCACAAGCAATCGCAATCGATTGCGGAGAAATCATTTTACCTGTTACACCGCCAGTTGTATTTGCTGCAACGAGAAGCACTTCAGATACACCGACTTGCTGAGCTGTAATTGCTTGTAAATTCGAGAACAGTGCGTTCGCTGACGTATCTGATCCTGTTAAGAATACCCCAATCCAGCCTAAGAATGGCGAGAAGAACGGGAATAGTCCGCCAGTTCCTGCAAGTGCTAACGCTAATGTAGAAGATAAACCAGAATAGTTTGCGATAAATGCAAATCCTAATACGAATCCAATAGATAGAATTGGCATTTTTAGTTCGTTTAACGTTTCTTTAAATGTTGCTACTGCATCTTTTGCACTCATTTTCAAAATAAAGATAGAAATGATACAAGCAATTAAAATTGCTGTTCCAGTCGCTGATAAAATATCTAATTTCAAGATTGCTTCATAAGGTGTTGGTTTATTTACAATTGGCTCTGCTTTCATTACTAAATTGTGCAAGCCTGGAACTTCAAATTTAAATACGAGACTTTCTAAAGCACCACCTGGAGCGAATAATTCTTTAAAGAAACTTTGGCTCCAAATGACTACCATCACAGTTAAAATAATGAACGGAGACCATGCTTTTACTACTTTTCCTACCGTTAGTTTCGGCATAGTTGTCGTCGTTGCTGCTACTTCACTATTCGCTTCTTTAGACTGATAAATTTCTTTCGGCTGCCAAACTTTTAAGAATAGCGATAAACTTACTAAACTTACAAGTGCTGACGTAATATCAGGAAGTTCCGGCCCTAAAAACGTCGCTGTAATAAACTGTGTAATTGCAAATGAACTACCCGCTACAAATAAAGCAGGCCACGTTTGTATTACTCCTTTAAAACCATCCATTAAAAATACGATAAAGAACGGAACAAATAAAGATAAGAACGGTAATTGATGCCCAGCCATCTGTCCAATTTTATGTGGATCAATGCCTGTTACTTGTCCAGCAACTGTAATCGGAATCCCCATCGCTCCAAACGCTACTGGTGCAGTATTTGCGATTAAACAAAGACCTGCTGCATATAAGGGATTTAGCCCAAGACCTGCAAGAAGCGCTGCCGTAATCGCTACCGGTGCACCAAATCCTGCTGCCCCTTCCAAAAATGCTCCAAATGAAAATCCGATTAAAATAACGAGTAAACGATGGTCATTCGTAATTGATAATACAGATGCACGAATGACATCAAATTGACCTGTTTTCACAGAAATTTTATATAAAAATACTGACATAATGATAATCCACGCAATTGGCCATAATCCGTATAAGAAACCGTATCCGGTCGCTGCCATTGCCATTGTGAATGGCATTTTATACGCAAATAACGCCACCAAAATCGTTAATACAACTGTAATAAATCCCGCCACATACCCCTTCATGCGGAAAACTGCTAAAGCTAAGAAAAAAAAGATGATTGGAATAAGTGCGACTGCTGCCGAAATCCAAATGTTACCGAACGGATCGTAAACTTGTGTCCATGTGTTCATTGTTCTCTCCCCCTAAAGAATCCCCTTTTAAATAGATATAACCTTATCAATAGACTATCGGGTCATCATACCTTTAAGTCTAAAAAAATATAAAACATTTAAGAAAACGTTTTCACTAATTTTATCACAACAATTTCCATTTAAAAATATTTTTTTGAAAATTTTATCATTTAAACAGAAAATCTTACAAAAACGTCACGTTCTTGTAATGTTAATCGATAGGAAGATTGCCAAATTTATCGCATACTAAAAGTATAACAACGGACATTACTTATGAGGTGATATATATGAACGGAAACAAAATATTAGCAGCTTTATCATACTTTAGTGTATTATTTGCGCCTATCTTATTCCCTATTATCGTGTGGATTGTAGGCGATTCTGAAACGAAACCACATGCAAAACGTGCTCTATGGACACATATCATTCCAAGCATCGCTTCATTTATTGGATTAGTTATTTTAGGAATTATGGGCATCGGATCTGATCAACCAGACGTAACACTTGGAATTGGAGCAATTATCGTCTTATGTATTTGCGGAATCATTAGCTTATACTACTTCATTTGGAATATCGTGAAAGGTATTAAGGTACTGAAAGCTTAGTTTTAAACAAACGTTTGATTAAAAAGGACACTTGCAAATTGCAAGTGTCCTTTTCCCGATTCGTGAGGGCTAATAATCGGCGGGGGATGAACAGCCCACTAATTAAAGTTTCACTTTATCTTCTGCGTTTCTTCTTTTTTCTCATCATTTTCTTTCGGCGTGTATTCGCTTTATCCGCTATAATGTGGAGCGTACTCGCCACAACAATCCCCATTACAAACGTTACAATTTCAACCTCGTGTTCCTTCGCAATTTCTATTAAATTTCCGTCGAATGCTATTATATTTAATAGGAATAAAAACGGAGAAAACACGATTAACATGTATGCAATACGAATAATATCACCAATTATAATCGTATGTGTGAAGAAGGAACGATGGGGCATTACGCTCCTATATGGATACCAAAAAATGCGCAGGAATCCCCATTTATTATACGCATTACTGTACGTATCTAAATCCGGTGTTAAAAATGAAGTACCTACTAAAAAGCCAATTGCAAAAGTTAATAAAAAATCAAAATTTGTTAATCCATACGAAAAGAGCATAAACAAAACAACCGGAAGGGATATTAAGTTTATTTTCGTATGCGTTCTTCCTGATGGCATAATGCACTTCCTCGCTTACGTTCGCCCTGTCACCATATGACAGTTCTCACCTATTGATCTAATTTCTGATCGATAAATGATGTGTCTATATCCGAATCAAACCATTCTGCCAACTTCACTCGTGCCTTATCTTTCACATCTTCATTTACGTATAACGATACTTGTAATAGTGCGGCCGTTAACGCACCTAAATCATCCGTATAACCAATTCCCGCAATGAAATCTGGGATTGCATCAATCGGTGCAATAAAATAAGCAAGTGCTCCAATTACAATAATTTTCACTCGTTTTGGAACATCAGGCCTTTGCAAAACGTAAAACAACAATAAGCTCACATAAATTACAGACTGCCCAGCTTGCTTTGCAACATGTTTTATTTTCTTCCAAAACGCCTCAACTGAAAATTTTTGTTTCATTTAAAAGCCTCCCTATTTTCAAAAGAAATAAGCTACTTTATGTTATCAGTAAAAGTTCATCAAAATTACACAAAATTTATCAATAAATTTCATTGTAACAAACAAACCCAAAAAGAACAAGCGTTCGTTTTTTTTCTCATATTTCCCTTCATATAATAGTTTTCTAGAAAGCCAATTTAAGCTTTGCATTTCATATTTCTCAACCTTAAAATTTTCGATTTCACCTAACATTCTTTTCTATATTTATTATATTTTCTAGTTGACGAGCATATAAACGAATGTTAAAGTTTTCTCTGGTAGTGACAAGTCACATACAAAAAATGTAAAATGTTATAGTGTTTCTCAGAAATGAATTTTGTTGTATAATACAGAAATGACGTTATGCTTATGAGCAGCACAAGAAACCAAAAAGGGTATGCATAGTTAAAGTCGTATATGGGTGAATATAGAAACTCTAATTATGGCCAAGAAAACTATGTATTTTTTATTTTAACATTTTTCGCTCCAAAATCGAACAAGCCTGATAGAGAAAGGGTGGAAATGAATGAAAGAAACCATGAAATCACAATTTCAAAATGTGCGTTTCACTTTATTCGTAGCTTTGGCCGTATGGCTAAAAACCTACATCATTACACGCACAAGCTTCGATTTAAAACTTGAATCTTTTATGCAAGAATTCATTTTATTCATTAGTCCATTAGCAGCATCATTACTGTTTGTGGGTCTTGCATTATTTGCAAAAGGGAAAAAACGTAACTATATAGCACTAGGAATTAACTTTATCTTAACGTTCATCCTTGTTGGTAACGTAATGTTCTACGGATTCTACAATGACTTCGTTACTTTACCAGTACTAGGACAAACATCTAATTTCGGAAGTTTAGGTTCTAGTGTGAAAGAATTATTTAACTTCAAAATCATCCTTGCATTTGCGGATATTATCGTATTCTTCGTTCTATTGAAGAAGAAAAAGAAAGATTTTGCACCGACAGAACGTGTAGCACGTCCGATGCGTTCCCTATACTTCGTGTCAACAGTTGCTATTTTCTGCGTAAACCTAGGACTTGCAGAAGCTGAGCGTCCAGAATTATTAACACGTTCATTCGACCGCGTTATGCTTGTTAAAAACCTAGGATTATATGTACACCAAGCATACGATCTTGGCTTACAAGCAAAATCAAGTTCACAAAAAGCGTTTGCTGATAGTAGTAAATTGCAAGAAGCAGAAAACTATGTGAAAACAACACAAAGTAAACCAGATCCAAATATGTATGGTACTGCAAAAGGGAAAAACGTAATTGTTGTCTCTCTTGAATCATTACAAACATTCTTAATTGGTGCGCAAGTTAACGGACAAGAAGTTACACCATTCTTAAACCAATTTGCGAAAGAAAGTTATTACTTCGATAACTTCTTCCATCAAACTGGGCAAGGTAAAACATCTGATGCTGAATTCTTAGTAGATACTTCACTATATCCACTAGACCGTGGTGCTGTATTCTTCACACACGGTAACAACGAATATACAGCAACTCCAGAAATTTTGCGTCAGCAAGGGTATCACACATCAGTATTCCACGCAAACAACGCAACATTCTGGAACCGTAATATTATGTATCCGGCACTTGGTTATGATCGTTACTACAACGAGCTTGACTACAAGATTACGCCAGAAACAAAACTAAACTGGGGACTAAAAGATATCGAATACTTCGATCAGTCTATCGATATGTTAAAACAAGTGAAGCAACCGTTCTATACTCGCTTCCTTACTTTAACAAACCATTACCCATTCACTTATGATGACAGTACGAAATTAATCGACGAGTACAATTCTGGTGATGGAGTATTTGATCGTTACATGGTAACAGCTCGCTACTTAGACGAAGCAATGAAACACTTTATTGAGCGTCTAAAAGCAGAAGGTATTTATGACAACTCTGTTATCGTATTCTACGGTGACCATTATGGTATTTCTGAAAACCATAATCGTGCAATGGCACAGTTCTTAGGAAAAGAAGAAATTACTACATTTGACCATATGAACTTACAAAAAACACCGATGTTTATTCACGTTCCAGGTCAAAAAGAAGGTAAAACAATTTCAAAACCAACTGGTGAAATTGACATTAAACCAACAATTCTAAACCTACTTGGTGTAGATTCTACGAATCAAATTCAATTCGGTCATGACGTATTCTCATCAGACAATAAAGGATTCGTTGTTCTTCGTGACGGTAGCTTCATTACAGATAAGTACATGTACACAAACAGTACATTCTACGACCGTAACACAGGTGAAGTTGTACAATTACCGAAAGAAGAAGCTCAACCACTTATTGATCGTGCACAAAATGAACTGAACATGTCAGACAAAATCATTGAAGGCGACTTACTTCGCTTCTCTGAAAGCAATAAGATCAAAACTGGTGAAGTAAAAACAGCTATTAAAGAAGAAAAGAAGAGTGCTGAGTAATCTCAGCCTCTTTTTTTTATTCCTCTCTCTAACTTCTTCTATACATTAACTTTAAAATTACATAACCTTCACCGAATATTTACACTACATTAATGAAGTATCTTTATAATAAAATATGTAAACAAGGTTCCACATATTTCTTATCTCTCATCTTCAACAAGATCCCTTAGAGAAATATGCGCATCATTTGTTTTCAACTTTCTTATAATTGTCTTTCCAAGTGTTTTGTTTACATAAATGAAACCTTTAAAGACGATGTCCCTATGAATGATAGCTACCCTCCTTGTGCAACATTCCATACGAATGTTGCTTTTTTTTATTCAAAAAGCAGGATTCTTATTTCTCATTTTCGAATTTGTATATACAAAATGCTATAAAGTGAAACTTTAATCAGTGGGAGTTTTACTGCCCGTTAATGCGGGATAAATCACCACTACTGCTCTGTGATTTACAAATACATATACGTCATATGTAGAGAATTGCTTACATAAAAATTACTATAGTGATTTTTATTCATGTACTAACGAAAGGATGGGACGAAAATTGGCATACGAAAGATTTGTACTATGGAATGATGCAGTTATTGATACAACAAAACATCGCGCGTACATAGAACTTGAAGAAAGAGGTTTACAATTTGGCGATGGCGTCTATGAAGTTATTCGCCTTTATAACGGAAACTTTCACTTATTAGACCCACATTTAACAAGATTATATCGATCCCTGGAAGAAATAGAATTATCACTTCCTTTCTCAAAAGCCGAACTCATCATCTTACTCTACAAATTAATTGAAAATAATAATTTCCACGAAGACGGAACAATTTACTTACAAGTATCTCGTGGTGTACAAGCTCGAGCACATGCATTCTCATATGACACATCTCCGACAATCTATGCTTATATTTCAAAAAAAGAAAGACCATCTTTATGGATTGAATACGGTGTACGTGCTATATCAGAACCTGATACACGCTGGCTCCGCTGTGATATTAAATCGCTAAATTTATTACCAAATGTATTAGCTTATACGAAAGCTGAACGCAAAGGTTGTAAAGAAGCACTTCTCGTACGAAATGGTATTGTAACTGAGGGTAGCCACTCTAACTTCTTTCTCATAAAAAACGGAACACTATATACGCATCCAGCTAATCATCTTATTTTAAACGGAATTATTCGTCAGTACGTCCTTTCTTTAGCTAACACTCTTCAAATTCCTGTGCAAGAAGAGGTTTTCAGCATTCGCGATGTTTATAACGCAGATGAATGCTTCTTCACAGGAACGACTATTGAGATTTTACCAATGACCCACCTTGATGGAACTGCGATTCAAGACGGGCAAGTTGGGCCTATCACCAAATTACTACAAAAATCATTTTCTCAAAGCCTTTTAAAATCCAACATTTCATCTTCTTAAATACGAATAATCTCCTCTCTTTCTACAACAAATATATGTATTTAAATGGAAATCAAGGTGTGAATTTATGCCTTGATTTTTTCTTGTAATCTTTTTGTCATATTCAGATTACCGCATAAGTCTTGACAGTAATCGACATGCTCTTTAGAATTTTTAACAGTTGGTAAATATTTCTTCACTACATTACAGACAGAAAGGAATCGACAAATTATGAAAAAATACCTTGCCGGTCTTGCGGCAGTTTCTGTAGCAGGAGGAGCAGCACCTACACTTGATAGTGTTCAAGCTGCCCCGGAACAAAATACACAAAAAGCTGCTACACAAACTGTCCAAGCTTCCGCATCAAACACTTCATCTTATAAGGTAACTGCTGACGTATTACATGTTCGTGCAGGATCAAGTACTTCTCACGACGTCATCTCTCGCGTTTATAATGGTCAATCATTAAACGTCATTGGAGAAGAGAATGGTTGGTTCAAAATTAACCATAATGGAAAAACAGGCTATGTGAGTGGCCAATTTGTATCAAAAAACGGAGCAACAAATAACAATGTAAGTACAGGTGGCAACAATAAAGTTACTGCTGATGTATTACGTGTACGTACAGCTCCTAACACTTCTAGCTCTGTTTCAGGACGTGTATATGAAGGACAAACTTTAAACGTTATCGGTCAAGAAAATGGTTGGGTGAAAATCAACCATAACGGACAAGTAGGTTATGTGAGTGGCCAATTTGTATCAGGCGCTTCTTCAAATGGGGGCTCTACAAACGATAACAATCAAACAACTGTACAACCAGCAAGTGGAAACTATACAGTAAACGTATCTTCCCTTCGCGTTCGTACAGGTCCTAGCACTTCTCATACAACTATAGGTTCTGTTAAGAAAGGACAAGTAGTACAAGTTGTAGGCGAAGTTCAAGATTGGTTCAAAATCAATTACGCAGGACAAACAGCTTACTTAAGCAAAGACTACGTAACAAAAGGCGGTTCTAACGAAAACGTCACGCAAGGTAACAACCAAGAACAAAACAATAATGTAACTGTTCAAACTGGTGGCACTTACGTTGTTAACGCCACATCACTACGTGTTCGTACGGGCCCTGCTACTTACCATAGCGTAATTGGTGGCGTATTAAATGGTACGAAATTAAACGTAGTTGGATCTGAAGGTAGCTGGTTTAAAGTTAATTATCAAGGAAAAACAGGCTACGTTAGTAGCGAATTCGTAAAATTCGTTAAAGGTGGCACTACTACTCCTGAACAACCTGAGCAACCTAACCAAGGTGCAATTGGCGAATACTACATTAATGCTTCTGCACTAAATGTACGTAGCGGTGAAGGTACAAATTATAGAATCATAGGCGCACTTCCATATGGACAGAAGGTTCAAGTAATCTCTGAAAACTCTGGATGGAGCAAAATTAACTACAACGGTCAAACTGGTTACATCGGAACACGTTTTCTATCTAAAACACCAGTTGGTGGTGCAGTAGATAATAAGCCTAACGACAATCAAAATAACAATCAAAATAATAACAACAATAATAATAGCGGTGACAGTTCTTCTCTGCTTGCATACGCGAAATCTATGCAAGGCGTACCATACGTTTGGGGCGGTACTTCTGCTAATGGTGTTGACTGCAGTGGTTACATCTACCACGTATTTAAGAAATTTGGTCATAACATTAGCCGCCAAAGTGTTGCTGGATATTGGAGCAGCTTACCAAAAACTTCAAGTCCACAACCAGGTGACTTAATTTATTTCCAAAATACTTATAAAGCAGGTCCTTCTCACATGGGTATCTACCTTGGTGGCGGATCATTCATCCAATCTGGAGATAAAGGTGTAGCAATCGTTTCATTAAACAACTCTTATTGGAAAAGCCATTTCTTAGGGTATACGAAAGCACCTTAAGTTATAGTTTCAGAGCCTTCTAGTTTACTAGAAGGCTCTTTTTAAAGGAATCAATATAGTAATCCCCTTTCATTCTCTCTACGAAAAAATTATGCGTTCATTCTCCTATTTCATACACTATATTCTATAAAAATTGTCCAAAACGTTATCATAATGAATATATTTCCACAAAAAACATAACCTATTTCGTGTCTATTCATTTTATATGTGTTTTTTCAAAGAATTTTCTTTTTATTTAAACTTTTCGTTAGACGTTTGACCTCCGATGTCCATTATGATAAGTTACTTAAGATGTTATATTCGCAAAAGTATAGACAACTGGTTTATACACTTTTTTACTATGAGGAAGGAGCATACACTGCATGAATGTTTTATGGGGAATTGGCGGCGTGATTGGAGTATTAGCAATTGCTTTCTTACTATCTTCCAACCGCAAAGCTATTAATTGGCGCACAATTTTAATCGCGCTAGCATTACAAATGACATTTTCATTTATCGTATTGCGATGGGATGCTGGAAAAGCAGGCTTAAAAGTTGCTGCTGACGGCGTTCAAGGATTAATTAATTTTTCTTACGAGGGAATTAGGTTCGTTGCTGGGGATTTAGTCAACGCAAAAGGCCCTTGGGGATTTGTTTTCGTTATTCAAGCACTACTTCCAATCGTATTTATTAGTTCATTAGTAGCAATCTTATATTACTTAGGTATTATGCAGAAATTCGTTAGTATCATTGGTGGTGCATTAAGCAAGCTTCTTGGAACTTCTAAAGCAGAAAGCTTAAATGCAGTAACAACTGTATTTTTAGGACAAACAGAAGCACCAATTTTAATTAAACCATACTTAGCACGTTTAACTAACAGTGAATTCTTCACTATTATGGTAAGTGGTATGACAGCTGTTGCCGGATCAGTTCTTGTCGGATATGCAGCAATGGGAATTCCATTAGAACATTTATTAGCGGCAGCAATTATGGCAGCTCCATCAAGTTTATTAATTGCAAAATTAATTATGCCAGAAACAGAAAAAGTAGATAATAATGTTCAACTTTCAACAGAGCGTGAAGACGCAAACGTTATCGATGCAGCTGCACGCGGTGCATCTGAAGGTATACAACTTGTTATTAACGTAGCTGCAATGCTAATGGCTTTCATCGCATTAATCGCTTTATTAAATGGCTTATTAGGATGGGTTGGTTCTTGGTTCGATATTAAACTTAGCCTTGATTTAATCTTCGGTTACTTATTATCACCATTTGCAATCTTAATCGGGGTTTCACCCGGCGAAGCTATACAAGCAGCAAGTTTCATCGGTCAAAAACTTGCAATCAACGAATTCGTTGCATATGCAAACTTAGGACCACACATGGCAGAGTTCTCTGCAAAAACAAATATGATTTTAACATTTGCAATCTGTGGTTTTGCAAACTTCTCTTCTATCGCAATTCAATTAGGTGTAACAGGAACGTTAGCTCCTACTCGCCGTAAACAAATTGCACAATTAGGGATTAAAGCAGTTATCGCTGGTACACTAGCGAACTTCTTAAACGCAGCAGTTGCAGGTATGATGTTCCTATAAATTTATGTAAAGTCTCCTCTTTCTAAAGAGGAGACTTTTTTCATATAATCCAAATGCACTTTATATATTGAATACCTCATTCTAAAATATAAAAACATTATGCTACATTAATAAGTCTGTTTATTTTTTTTATAAAAGAGGGATATTATTTTTGATGTTACTCGCTCCAAAAAGAATTCCAGTTACATGGTCCATTTCTTAATAATTGTACATACTACAAATACCTTGTACGAATTATCTTTAAGGAGGAAAGTTTCGTGAAAGATAAGTCCTATAAAATCCTAGCTATTTGGATTTTACAAATTTTATTCTATTTTACTACTGTACACGTGACGAAATATGAGCACGCACTCGTTTTTACGATTATATATGTCATCATAAATGTACTATTCCTATTTTTAGCTGATAAAACAGCATTTGTTTTCTTCATATTGGGAACCATTATTTCAGTATTCTATTTATTTTATGAAGCGTGGCTTCACTTATGGAGTACATCAGATCAATGGGAATATATTATTACCCACTTTCTGATGGCAGCTAACTTCTTCATTGTTTATATCTCAACCCATCTATTAAAAAAGGTTGTTCTTGAAAATAAAAAGTTAACTGAACGAGTGAAAGTGTTGGAGCAATACATTGGAGAATCAAAATTATTGACGAGACAAGAATTCGACAGAAGACAAGTATTATTAACAACTGCAATGAATCGTCGTAATGAAACGGGCATTATCATTCACTTTGATTTCGCTTCCTTTAGTAAATACACGAAGGAAAGTGTTATGAATCGTGTAGCTTCATTATTAGTTGATACGGTAAGAAATGACTTTGACCTTGCTGCTGAATACGATAGCAATACACTAGTTATTTTACTACAAAACACAAATGAAGCCGGCGCTAATATTGTAATGAACCGTCTGCAGCCAAAAATGGAGCAATGGCTTGCAGCTTAAGCAATCCAAGATATAAAAATTTCGCGAGAGCAAATTGGAAGAAAAGGACAGACATTATTATGATGATACTCGTTATACTTCTTTTATTCCTTCTGTTCTGCGTACTCGTTTTTTGGATTAGCATCACATTTTCAATTAAATATGTACTTATCTTTACTGCCTTTCTATTCTCTGGCCTACTCGTTTACTACTCTCTCTTAACACTCGCGGGCTTAATTCATCGAAATAGTAAACGAAAAGATCGTACACTATCACATTATCCTAGTGTAGATATTTTAATACCTGCCCATAATGAAGGGGTCGTTATGAAAGATACATTAGAATCGATGGCAAAGATTGAATACCCAGGCAAACTAACTGTTTATTTATTAAACGATAACTCTCAAGATGAAACACCTGAAATTGGCGATGATTTTGACAAAGCTTATGCTCATATTCGACACATTCGTGTACCACCTGGTGAACCGAAAGGAAAATCACGTGTATTAAACTATGGTCTTAGCATTTCGGATGGTGAATATTTCTGTGTATACGATGCAGATAATCAACCTGAACCAGATGCTTTACGAATGCTCGTAGAACATGCTGAAACAATTGAAGATGCTGTTGGAGCAGTTGGACATGTTCGTACAGTAAATGAGAAAAGAAACTGGCTAACACGCATGATTTCATTAGAATTTCAGATTTTCCAGCTCCTTATGCAATCCGGGCGCTGGTTACTATTCCAAACAGGTTCATTGACAGGAACAAATATGCTTCTGCGTCGCTCTGCATTAGAAGAACTTGGCGGCTATGATCCTTATGCAATTGCCGAAGACGCTGAGTTAACATTACGAATTACACAAAAAGGCTATCTCTTACCAATCGTCCCGGAATCGATTACATGGGAACAAGAACCTGAGCATTTAAAGATTCTTATTAAACAGCGTACACGTTGGCTCCAAGGAAATCTATACATTTTAGAAAAAATGTTTTCTTCATTAAGTTTCTTTAAAGGGAAACTTCTCGTTCATTCCTTACAGCAAGTTTTAGTATATGTCGTATTTTGGCTATTCCTAATCATTTCAAACGTTTGGTTTGTAATTGGACTGCTCGGGATATTCCAAATTCAATATAGCATTCCATTACTATTTATGTGGTATGTCGCATATATTACATATGTTTCTCAATTATTTAGTGCCCAGAGCGTCGAACGAATCTTTACACCGACCAATATTTTCATAAGCGTCATTATGTACTTTACGTACGCACAGCTCTTTACGTATTTGTTTATTCGCAGTCTCATTCTTTACTTACGCGCAAAGAGCAAGAAACAAGTAATTGGCTGGGATAAAACAGTACGATTTAAAAAGGAAAAATAAAAAATAAGCACAGAGCGCCGTAAGCTCTGTGCTTATTTTTTACCGTAATACTATATATCAGACAATACCCCTTAGCTGAAAGTAATTTCACGTCCATCCCCCAACGAACGATCGACCTTCATTTATATACGAAAAAGTGATTGCTATTTTTGTAGAACCAATTGCTTTTCTTGCTTCTCTTTGCGCGTTTCAGTCTTTGGTTCCGTGCTTTCTTGGACATTGCGATGTGCCACACGTTTCAAACAAATATGCTTCCACTTTCTTTCGTAACGTTTCATTATTCTAGATGTCCCCCTTGAATGCGATTTAAAACTATTTGAAATCGCTTACAGGAAATAATATAGCACATATACATAAAAGTGACAACACATTTCCGACAATTTTTTGTCACTTTTATGTATATACTTTACACAATATCGGATATTGTCGAAACATATCGATTTTCCTTTTTAAATTACCGATATCAATATTATTCCGCAACAAAGTAATGCTTTTCCTGCAATAGTATAGAACATTGAAAAAGGACTGCCGATATTCGGCAGTCCTCATGCTACTAATAATTTTTTCCTTCTATTATTTATGTTGCTTCATACGTCCTTCTTTTTGCAACTCTTTAAACAACGCTGCAATCATAAAGAAAATAACAAATACAAATGGGAAGGCCGCAATAATCGACGCAGTTTGCAGCGCCTCTAATCCACCAACATACAATAAGATTGAAGCTATCGCCGCTAAGACGATACCCCAAACCATTTTAATGCGATTTGGTGGGTTTAAGCTACCATGTGTCGTTAACATCCCTAGAACAAACGTAGCAGAATCTGCCGATGTAATAAAGAATGTTGAAATAAGTAAAATAGCTAACACGCATAAAGCCGGTCCCATACTACCCATCTGGTCTAACATAGCAAACAATCCTACTTCTGTGCCCATTTCTTTAATTTGGCCATATATATTCGCTCCGTCGAACAATTCCATGTGAATACCCGTTCCTCCGAAAACAGAGAACCAAAGCGCACCGATTACTGTTGGTACGAGTAACACACCAATAACAAACTCACGAATTGTACGCCCGCGTGACACACGAGCAATAAACGTACCTACGAATGGTGACCATGCAATCCACCATGCCCAGTAGAAAATTGTCCATGACTGAATCCACTGATTTCCGCCTTCATTTAATGGACTTAAACGGAAACTCATACTTGGCAATTCTTGAATGTATGATCCGATTGTTGAAGTGAAATAATTCATAATAAAGTTTGTTGGACCTGCAAATAATACAATTATCATAAGTGCAAACGCTAAAATAATATTCGCATTACTTAAATATTTAATTCCTTTATCGAGTCCCGTTTGTGCAGATAGCATATAAAGAACAGTTACAATTCCGATGATTACTAGCTGTGTCGGTAATGAGTTTGGAATGGATGTTAAATAACTAACACCACCCGCAATTTGCTTTGCCCCAAGTCCTAATGATGTCGCCACACCAAATACTGTCGCAAATACAGCTAGAACATCAAACATATGGGCAATACGGCCATGTTCACCGCCCTTAAATAGCGGACCCACTGTCGCACTAATTGTACTTGCTCTTCCTTTTCTAAATGTAAAATACGCAATACATAATGCTACAAGTGCATATAATCCCCACGGATGTAATCCCCAATGGAAAAATGAGAAACGAAGTGCAAGACGTGCACTCTCTTCAGTCGCACCCTCTCCAAACGGAGGTGTGTATAAATGATTCAACGGTTCTGCAACGCCCCAGAAAACCAAACCGATTCCCATGCCGGCACTAAATAACATAGCAAACCATGTCATATAACTATAATCAGGTTCATCATCATCTTTACCTAAACGAATCGAACCGTACTTAGAAACAATTAAAAAGATAGCAATTCCTAAGAAAATAGAAACGGAAATAATATAGAACCAGCCAAACTTACTAACTAGCATAGCTTGAATTGCAGTCGTTACATTTCCTAAGCTACCCTTTCCAATAATAGATTCAGGAATAATCCCCCAAATTGTAAATGCAATACATAATGTTAATGAGACAATAAATGTTTTCGTCAGTTTCCTCATCAAATCCCCCTTCGTAAGTTTCATTTCTTGTGAATAACATAAATTCCGATCTGTTAAATCGGATAAAAAACCATAGTTTTTTGTGGTGATTTTCTTTCGGCTCTCTTAGTTTTGCCTTCACCAATTAGAGTTCTTATGGACAGCCTTACCTTCCGTACAACCTTTTCACTCTGCAAGAGCTACAAGATTGGAATACTACTGTCAAATTGTGTGAGAAAAATGCGGATGGGAAGAGATTTTCCCAAAAAAGGATGTGTTACAGTTTTAAAAAAGGGCAGATTTATTCTTTACAACCCTTTCTTCTTGTAACAATTATGCGGTTTTTTGCTAGTATATAGCGCGTGTTTATAAATTCACAAACGAAATGTTTATGTTTATATAACTATATTACCCATAAAACGGTAAAATACTCAAGTATTGTAATTGTATAGTAATCACTTTGTAACACATTCGTAATACTTTTATCTCCACTGAAAAAAATATGTTGTATTAAAAATTTTGACTATAACTATAAACCTACTAAAAGTACGGAGTGAAAAACGCTTCCCTTCATTTCTCGCTATGTTACAAAGTGTTAACGACTTATTACGAATGGTTTGTAATTGTGTGTTTTCCCAAAATCCGAAAAAATCTGTTGCTATAATGAGGACACGAAAACAAACGCAATGGAGGCTATCATGAAAAAATTAATTGGAATAGCAACAGCAGCAGTTTTTGGTCTTGGGATTTTCACTTCATCTGCTAACGCAGAAACTGTTGTAACAACAGACGTACTAAACGTACGAGAAAACCCTACTACTGAATCAAAAGTTGTCGGTAAATTACAGAATGATCATAAATTAGATGTTCTAAATACAGAAAACGGATGGTCACAAATCAAATTAGATGGTAAAGACGCATTCGTAAGTACAGAGTTTACAAAAAACTCTTACTATGTAACAGCTAACGTATTAAATGTACGTGCTGAAGCGAACACAAACTCAGAAATTCTTGGAACGCTTAAGAAAGACGATATGATCGAAACAACGAACCAAGTACAAAATGAGTGGTTACAATTTGAATATAACGGAAAAACGGCTTATGTTCATGTTCCTTTCTTAACAGGTACAGCACCTGTTATTGAGAAACAAGAAACGCCTGCTCCTGCTAAAGCTGCAGCACCTGCGGCATCAAAACCAGCTGCTAAGCCTGCTGTGAAAGCTGCTGAAACTAGCGAACCATCTGGTGGTCGTGAGTTAACAGTTGTAGCTACAGCATATACAGCTCATCCGAGCGAAAACGGTGGCACATACGGCGGCCGTGTATTAACTGCAATGGGTCATGACCTAACAGCGAACCCAAACATGAAAATGATCGCTGTTGACCCGAAAGTAATCCCGTTAGGATCTAAAGTATGGGTAGAAGGTTATGGAGAAGCAATCGCTGGTGATACTGGCGGTGCAATTAAAGGTAACCGTATCGACATTCTACTTGGATCAGATAGCGCTGCTAACAAATGGGGACGCAAAACTGTTAAAGTGAAAATTTTAAAATAACCAATGACTGCTAAATTACAGCCGGTTCTCTTTATTGAGAGCTGGCTTTTATTTTTTTATAATAGCTATAAGGAGGTTATGTCCATGAATGTGCAAGCAAAAGTAGACTGGGTCGGTACACCAAAACCGTACATATATAAAGATGATGTAACATATGATGCAATCGCAATTGACTTCTCACTAACAAACGATGACAATCGCTATAAATTAATTGTGCTCTATCATGAAGAAAATACACATTACAAACTCGTACAATACGGAATAAAACCAGGCTCTCAAAAGCCATTCCCTATTGATATTCCATTCGAGCAAGAAATGCTACCGCTCATAGAACAAATATTAAATGATCCATATGTACAAGCGATATTAAAGAAAACACGCTTTTAATCGAAAAAAAGACTATCTCTATAATTGAGATAGTCTTTCTTATATTAACGAGTCGGACCAGATACTTCCTCTGATTTCAGCGTATTATTCGCGCCAAGAGAATGGTACAATATCTTTCCATTTCCATTAACAGTAACGATATGGTCATTATTAAAGCTCTTGAATTTTACAGAGCCATCACCATAACGAATATGATATTCTTCATATGTCGTTACTTTATATTTCGTCGCACTTTGACGTTCTACATTGCGAATATTCATTGTCAATAAATCTTCTGTAATTCCTTTTTTCTGTAGGTATTGTAAGTAATCACGGTCTTCCTTATACGATTTCCCGCTCTTATCATAATCATTTTCAATTAAACTAAAATCGTTTAATGCAATTGCACGCACGTTATTATAAATATGATTTTGTACAAAATCTCCAACCGCTGAACTAGAAGCTTCTTTTGGGAACTTTAAGTAATATGTACTTTGATCTCCAACTTTAATACTTTCAGATTTCATCACACCAAATTCAGCGTTTTTCTCTAAATGTACTTCTACCGTTTCATCCGTCGGTACAGGACCAAGTTTATAACTTCCGTAATTTAACTTTCCGCGTTTCTTGCCATTAACAAATACAGTTGCATCGTTTTCATCAGATGAAATGGTTACATAATTTCCTTCAAGTGATAAATTTACTTCTACTGTCCCATTCTTTTCATCTGCTAAATCCACTTCTTTTTCTGTCTCTAATTCAGCAAGTTCCGTCTTCGCCTTTGCCTTTACAACATAAGTACCCGGGAAGTATGGACCTAATTCTTTCGAAGTTTTATCACTAGAAAGCTCTGTTTCTTTTTTATCATTCACATATATTTCAGCATTCTTTGCAGTTGTGCTAACATTCATGTAATACGATTTCACGCTGAACTTATACTTCGGATATAAGAACCACTCTTTCCCGTCTTCTATAATTTTCCCATCTCGAAAAGATGCTGTATCACTTGCTGAATTTTCATCTACTTCCTCTTTTTGTAAATAGGACAATAATGCCTTATTGTACGAAGGATTATCTTTTAAATAACGTATGTATGCTTTAATATCTTCTGGCTTAACCTTTAGGCCTGGATCATCTACTTTCACAAACTCATCGATTGCACTAACATCTTTATTTTGGAATGCCTCGATCATTACATTTACTTGCTTTTCTTTTGAAAACTTATTTGCCCCAAATAATAAAGCAACAATTACGATGAAACCAATGATCAAAAATATATTTTTATTAATTTGCACTGGTCTCGTCTCTAATTGTATCTCCTCACTAGAAGCAGCCGTATCGCCCGAGATTTCTTCTAATTTACTGCGGCACTTAGGACAAAAGTTCAAATGGCCTGCAACCTGCTTCTTACAAGTTCCACAAAACTTCAATATGCTCTCCCCAAATTTTCCACTAATTTCATTCCGGCATACGCTACAATAAAACTTATGCTTTTTCTATATTACACTTGCATTCCTTTTTGTAACTGCGCAATATGTAACTTCAGCTTGCCTTATTCATTTCACTACCTAATTCCGACTATTTCTCTCCCTATAAACATTTTATATATTGCCATGATTTCCGATTATTGTAATTAGAATTTCATTTTTTCTGTTTTGAGCATTTTTTGTTTATAATGGTAAAGGAAAGAAATCTGTGTACGGAGGAATATTATGCTGCAACACTCAATTACGAAAGATGAAATTATGATGATTGCGAATGAGTTCGTTCAAGGGCTTGATCCACAGCAAGTTGCTGATCAGGAGCATGTCGCTACAGCTCGGCACCTATATCGTAGTGGTGTTGTCTATAACGTTGACTTTGATGGCTATACGCTATCCGGAACTGTAAATGCTGAAGGCAGTGTATATAGCGTTCACATCCCGATTCGTAATGTCACTGAAAGCTATTGCGATTGCTTCGCGCCAACGCAATGTGAGCATATGCTTGCTGTGTTACTATCTGCAGCTTCTAGTTTTGGGCAGGTAGGAGATGTATTAACTTTATTCAAAAATAATACAAAACCTTCTCTTCCTCCTATTCGAACTGCACGACAAGTATTGCAATCATCAGCTTTTGAAGAAATGGATTATAAAAGTTGGCAAACATACTTTGAAAATGAATATGAATCATTTAAAAAAGAACAAGCGCGGCTCACTTATAAACAAATGTATTTTCTTATGAGTCTTTTTACAGACTTCTATACAAAATTAGAACGGAAAGCTCCGCGCATCGTTGCTATTCATGAATTATTTAAGTTGCACGCGGCACTTTATTGCTTTCAAAAATTATTAGAAGAAATTCAAGAATTTGAAGCAAACAAACTATATTCTTATCACCAACCAGTTAACGTCGTTCGCCTATTCGTTGATAAAGTTGAATCTACCGTTAGGGACCTAAAAACAGAAGCGATTCCAGAAGAATCCAAACCGATTTTACAAGAAACAGCGCGGCTCATACATGAAGTATTCTTCTCTACCGATGCCTATACACAAGAGCGATTCTTCATTTATCGTCACGTATGGGGTGAACTGTTAAGAACAGAAGAGCAGCTACAAGAAGAAGAAAAACGAATCGATACTAAAATCAATCCACTTTCCAAAGCATTAGCATCTTCTCATCTGCTCTTTTTAAATAATGAAGATTTATCGGCAATGGAATTACTCAAAAAACAACCTGCTTCTGTTGTGAGCCTTTACTTCTATTGGTTAGAAGAGTTATTAAGTGCGATGCAATGGGACCGTGCTAAAAGCTGGCTTTCCTTTACTTATAAACAAGTAAAGGAAACGATAATGGAACAAGAGAATACCGTCTTCATACAAGATATCGTTCGATTATTTGTGATGATGTATGAGACATATGCAACGCATACGAATGAACAAGCGGGATTAGAAATGATTTTACAAGAACTATTACCATATAGTTTCACGAACTATGAGCAATACGTACTAGCGAAGAAACAATACCATGCTTGGACGGAACTTCAACTCTTATATGGATTCGAAGTAATCGAACTTTTGAAAGAACCATTGAAAGATATTGAAAAAGAAGCGCCCGAAGCAGCACTTCCTCTTTATCACCATGCCGCAATTGAAGCAATTGAAGAGCGAAATCGCAAGTCATATAAACGTGCCGTTCGTTACTTAAAGAAATTACGTATGCTTTATAAACGACTAAAGCGAACTGATGAATGGGATGCTTTCATTATTCATATCGCTAACTTACATTCACGTCTGCGTGCACTACAAGAGGAATTACGGAGAGGAAAATTAATCGATGATCATACAAACTGAAGTAACAATTAGGCTCCAGCACGTTAGTCAAGGTTGGTTCCTTTGGGGAGAAGATGATAGCGGTACGCTCTTACCCGTAGCAACTTGGAAAAAAAACGCATTCGCATGGCACTCTACTTCCTTCTACGGAACGTTTTTAAAAGAAGCAACATATGAGGGGAAACAAGGCGTTATGTTAACGAATGCACAGGCATTTGAATACATCGCAAATAAACCGATGAATTCATTTGCAAATATGCAAATGAACGGTCCTATTACGGCGCTTACAAAGGACGCAAGTGAATTATGGGACGCCTTCGTCAGCGGCAGCTTCACACCTGACATGAAGTATTGGTCTCAGCAGCCATCTTGGAAAGTTCAGAATACCTCAATTGAAGATAACATGTTAGCATCTCTTTTCTCTGCTGCTGTGAACGAAAGTATTTTGCAAGATGCCCGCTCAAATGACGGATGGGAAGATGCAAAGAGACTATATGAACATTACGACTTTACGAAAAGGCAATTGGAAGCAGCACTACATGAAGAAGATTGGCTTCGAAAAATTGGTTACATTGAAGATGATCTTCCATTTACAGTCGGCTTAAGACTACAAGAACCGCAAGAAGAATTTGAAATGTGGAAGCTTGAAACAATCGTTACACCAAAACGTGGTGCGCATCGCATATATGTATATGAAAGTATCGATTCCTTGCCAAAACGATGGCACGATTACGAAGAACGTATTCTTGAAACACAAGAAGGATTCAGTAAACTCGTACCGTGGCTAAAAGAGGACGACAAGTTCCGAGAAGAACTCTTTGAAACGGAAGCTTGGAACTTCTTAACCGAAGCAAGTAATGAATTACTCGCAGCAGGTATTACAATTTTACTACCATCATGGTGGCAAAATTTAAAAGCAACAAAACCGAGGTTACGCGTACAGCTGAAGCAAAGTACAGCACAAACACAGTCTTTCTTCGGCATGAATACGCTCGTTAATTTCGACTGGCGCATTTCAACGGACGGTATTGATTTATCAGAAAGCGAATTTTTCGAACTCGTTGAGCAGAACAAACGTCTTTTCAATTTAAATGGTCAATGGATGAGACTTGATCCTGCCTTTATTGAAGAAGTAAAAAAACTAATGCACCGTGCAGATAAATATGGACTAGAAATGAAAGACGTTCTACAGCAACATTTATCTAGCGCGGCGGAAACAGAAATTGTAGCAGACGATAGTCCGTTTAGCGATATTGAAATCGAACTAGATGGATATTATGAAGAGCTTTTCCAAAAACTTCTGCACATTGGAGATATTCCAAAAGTAGATGTACCATCTTCGCTACAAGCAACACTCCGCCCGTATCAACAACACGGTATTGAATGGTTGCTATACTTACGAAAGCTTGGATTTGGAGCATTATTAGCCGATGATATGGGACTCGGAAAAAGTATTCAAACGATAACTTACTTACTATACGCTAAAGAAAACAATCTCCAAACAGGTCCTGCATTAATTGTGGCACCAACATCAGTCCTTGGAAATTGGCAAAAAGAATTTGAGCGTTTCGCACCAAGTTTACGTGTTCAGTTACACTATGGAAGTAACCGAGCTAAGGATGAGTCATTTAAAGATTTTCTTCAATCAGCAGATGTTGTATTAACTTCTTATGCATTAGCTCAGCTTGATGAAGAAGAACTTAGTACGATATGCTGGGACGCTGTTATTTTAGATGAAGCACAAAACATAAAAAACCCACATACGAAACAGTCGAAAGCAGTAAGAAACCTACAAGCAAATCACAAAATTGCTTTAACCGGTACACCGATGGAAAACCGACTTGCTGAGCTTTGGTCTATTTTCGACTTTATCAATCATGGGTATCTCGGAAGCTTAGGACAATTCCAGCGCCGCTTCGTCACACCGATCGAAAAAGACCGTGATGAAGGAAAAATCCAGCAAGTACAACGATTTATCTCGCCATTTTTACTGCGTCGTACGAAGAAAGATCAAACAGTCGCATTAAACTTACCAGATAAACAAGAACAGAAAGCTTACTGCCCACTAACTGGTGAACAAGCTTCCTTATACGAACAACTTGTTCAAGATACATTGCAAAATGTAGAAGGATTAAGCGGAATTGAAAGACGCGGATTTATATTACTTATGCTGAACAAGCTAAAACAACTTTGTAACCATCCAGCCCTTTATTTGAAAGAAGAAGAGCCACAAAACATAATCGAACGTTCTATGAAAACAAGAACGTTAATGGAACTCATTGAAAATATAAAAGACCAAAATGAAAGTTGCTTAATCTTTACTCAATACATTGGCATGGGGAACATGCTAAAAAGTGTGTTAGAAGAAACATTCGGTCAGCGTGTCCTCTTCTTAAACGGTAGTGTACCGAAGAAAGAGCGTGACAAAATGATTGAGCAGTTCCAAAACGGAACGTATGACATCTTCATCTTATCTTTAAAAGCCGGCGGAACAGGATTAAACTTAACTGCTGCCAACCATGTCATTCACTATGACCGTTGGTGGAATCCAGCTGTAGAAAACCAAGCAACAGACCGTGCATATCGTATCGGACAAAAGCGCTTCGTTCACGTTCATAAACTCATTACAACAGGAACACTAGAAGAGAAAATCGATGAAATGTTGGAGCGAAAACAATCATTAAACAACGCCGTCATTACAAGCGATAGTTGGATGACTGAACTATCAACAGACGAACTAAAAGAATTACTTGGTATATAAAGTGAAACTTTAATCAGTAGGGGGCCATCCCCCACTGATTATTAGCCCTCACCAATCTGTTTTTTTACGGGCAGCAAGGCTCCCACAAATAGCGGGATAAACAAAAAAGGAGCAATCTCTAAATGAGATTAGCTCCTTTTTCTATGCCAAAACCAATTACTTATTATAATTCCTGTTAACCCGCCGCACGTATCAAGCAATGAATCCTGCCACATCGGTGTACGGCCTCCTGTTAACCCTTGATGAATTTCATCAAATATTGCATATCCCGCAACGAAAAGAAGTGCATATATAAAGCACCTTTTTCTCGAGTAACCAGATTTATAAAAAGCATAATACGTCAATGAGCCGAGTATAAAGAACACCGTAAAATGAGCACCTTTACGAAGGAAAAACTCGATAAAACCACCTACACCTTTATTTGCGATACTAATAGGTGTACCTCCGCCATAATCGATAGATACCCCTGAAAAATGCTCTTTCACAAACTCAACATTTGCGGATTGCTCAATATCCGAGCGCATATCCTGTTTTTTATATGGCTGTGCTGAGGAATAGAAAATAATCCCCATCCATACTAGTACAGGAATCCAAAATAACCATTTACGATTCATTCTTCCGTAAGCCCCTCTCTTGCTCTATTAAGAGTACCAAAAAAAAGAAAAAATTTCACGCCAAAACATGACATTTCCTCCCTATTTATAAAGTGAAAGGGGGTGATAAACATGGCAGTTGAAACAATCGTAATGGATTTAACTTTACGCCTTGTATTAAACGGAGGATTAGACAAAAACGGTAAAACAGTTTTAAAGAACAAACAATTCAAACGTGTAAAAACAAATGCAGATTTAGGCAAAGTGCATGAAGTAGCACGTGCTCTTGCTTCACTACAACAACCATCACTTCAAGCTGTACAACTTGTAAGCAATTCAGATCTTTCTAATCTATAAAGCGAGACTTTAATCAGTGGGGGGGCCCCCATCCCCCACTGATTATTAGCCCGTACCAATCGGGCTTTTACAGGCAGTTAATACGGGATAAATAAAAAGGAGTGAATAAAGTATGCAAGTACTTGAGTTGATTTTCGCGAAAGAAGATGAAAAAACAGTTGTTTTTTCTATCGATAATCCCATCACATCCATAAATGCACAAGTAGTAAATCAAGTAATGGATACAATTCTTTCCTCATCAGTTTCTTCATCTATTGGTGCAAACAACCGTAAAAAAGGTGCACGCCCCATAGAAAAAACGTTTCTGTTTCAAGAAAAATATTACCAAATGAACGGATTTCTAAGTGTCTTAGATTAGTGAATAATAAAACCAACGTTCAGGTTTGGGAACATCAAAAAACTAAAAAGGCTTTTTATAACGGCCTATTGGTTTGTGGAATTGTTTGGAATTGTCCGGTTCGCGCAGCGAAAATTAGTGAGAAACGACGTAAGGAGTTACAGCAAGCTTTTAATATACATAAAAGTGAAGGTGGTTATATTGCTTTATTAACCCTCACATTTAGTCATAATACAGCTGATAGATTAAAAGAAATGTTAGAAAAATTCGGAAATGCTACGCGAAAATTTATGAGTGGAGGAGCTTATAACAATATTAGAGGTGAGTTAGGTTTGATTGGTAGGCTTCGAGTTTTCGAGGTTACATACGGTCAGAATGGATTCCATCCACACGTACATATTGCGTTGTTCTACACGAATGACGTTGAATTGAAAAGTATAGAAAAAAAGATGTATTTTTTGTGGGAAAAGGCTTGTAAAAAGTCCGAATTAATTACGAGTTTTAAATATGGTTTGGATTTGCAAGATGGAGACGAAGCTCAAAATTATTTGAGTAAACACGGTACTTGGGGTCTGGATCAAGAACTGAGTAAATCGCATATTAAAAAAGATACAAATGATTTAATGACACCCATTCGATTTTCTATAGAGATATCCTGAGGAAGATGATAAGAAGTATTTAAATCTGTTCCTAGAATATGCTGAGTGTTTCAAAGATAAACTTCACTTGCAACGGTCACAAGGTTTGAAAAAGCAATTTATATTAGAAGATAAAACAGATGAGCAAGTTGCAAAGGAAAAGATCGAAGAAGCAGATTTGTTAGGATTATTAAGTTACGATGTTTGGAAGAAAATTTTAAAATATGAAAATTGTTCTTACTTCTTAGATTTATGTGCGAAATATGATTTTGAAAAAGCAGTGAGTATTGTGTCTGAGTATAAATTTGATAAAAATAAAAAAGACAAGTCCCTCTCAAGAACTTGACTTTAAAAAATAATTAGCGAAAAAAAATATAACTATATTCAATCCTTTTGGTGCGACCAACACCGAGAGGATTTTTTGATTTTTTTGACGGAATTATTGTACCATAAGTTTAGTTTTTTGTTCAATTCAATGTAGTTATAGTTTTGTTTTATCATAAGGTTTTAATTTTTGTCCACAGTTTAGCGAAGTATTAGCTTAGTCTCATGAAGTATCAGCTTAGTCTCATGAAGCATCAGCTTAGTCTCATTAAGCATCAGCTTAGTCTCATTAAGCATCAGCTTAGTCTCATTAAGCATCAGCTTAGTCTCATTAAGCATCAGCTTAGTCTCATGAAGCATCAGCTTA